>NZ_JAOBZT010000004.1:0-111820 GCF_029839005.1 Stenotrophomonas sp. GD03958
GCCTACCCACAGGAAACCAGCTTTTGCCGTTGCTCTGGCTGTTGCTTCGGCCTCTGCGGGTTCCGGGCGCCGCCCGGACGACTACAATCCCGCTCATGCTGAAATTCTCGAATGAACCCCGCCGGGGGCGCCTGTGAGCGGCCGTGGGGGCAATGACGGTCAGGTCCGCATCATCGGTGGTCGCTGGCGTAACACCCGCCTGCCGGTGCCGACCCTGCCGGGGCTGCGTCCCAGCAGCGACCGCGTGCGCGAAACCCTGTTCAACTGGCTGATGCCCAAGCTGGGCGGGGCGCGGGTGCTGGACCTTTTCGCCGGCAGTGGCGCGCTGGGCCTGGAGGCGGTTTCGCGCGGCGCTGCTCACGCCACCCTGGTCGAGCGTGATGCTCAGCTGGGGCGCAACCTGACCGCCGCCGCGACCAGGCTGCAAGCCAGCGACCAGATCACCGTGGTGCAGGCCGATGCCCTGCGCTGGCTGCAAGGGGCGCAGGCGCAGCAGGCCGATCTGGTCTTCATCGACCCGCCGTTCGCCGATGGCCTGTGGCAGGACGTGCTGGCCCAGCTGCCGCGGCACCTGGCCGCCGATGCCTGGCTGTACCTGGAATCGCCGGCCGGCCACGTGCCGGTGCTGCCGCCGGACTGGCTGCTGCACCGCGAGGGCGGCACCCGCGAGGTGCGCTTTGCCCTGTACCGCCGCGCCACTGCTACACTTTGACCTCATCTGAACATCTGCACCCGCCCATGACCGTGGCCAACCGCCGCATTGCCGTGTATCCCGGCACATTCGATCCGATCACCAACGGTCATATCGACCTGGTCAGCCGGGCCGCGCCGCTGTTCGAAAAAGTCGTGGTCGGCGTGGCGCAGAGCCCGTCCAAGGGCCCGGCGCTGCCGCTGGAGCAGCGCGTGCAGCTGGCACGCGGCGCCCTGGCCCATCACGGCAATGTCGAGGTCATCGGCTTCGATACCCTGCTGGCGCATTTCGTACGTTCGGTGCAGGGCGGGGTGCTGCTGCGCGGCCTGCGCGCGGTGTCCGACTTCGAATACGAATTTCAGATGGCCAGCATGAACCGCCACCTGATCCCCGAGGTCGAGACCCTGTTCCTGACCCCGGCCGAGCAGCACAGCTTCATTTCGTCCTCGCTGGTCCGCGAGATCGCCCGCCTGGGTGGCGACGTGTCCGGCTTCGTGCCGGCCGCGGTGCTCGAAGCCCTGCGCAAGGTCCGCGAAGCGAAGGCGGCACAGTCGTAAGCCCCGCTGTACCCGCACCCCATTACGTACACCACCACGCACCATTCCGGGAGGAAACCCATGAACACCACCATGCGCGCGATGCTGATCGCTTCGTTGGCCCTGGCCTTCACCGCCTGCAAGAAGGAAGAGGCCGCTCCGGTCGACGAGGCCAAGCAGGCCCTGGTCGCGCCGTCCAAGGATGACGATGCAGGCTGGAAGAAGTACCTGCAGGAAGTGGCCATCCAGAACATGGGCAACATCAGCAACAGCCCGTTCCTGTACTACCTCTCGCCGGAATCGGACCCGGACTTCCAGGCCAAGTACGAGCGCCAGACCGAGAGCGCGACCCAGGCGGTGGCCCGTGGCGTGCAGCCGGGCAACATGCTGGCCTTCGGTTCGTCGGCCTCGGGCAAGATGGCTGACATGATCCAGGCTGTGTTCAAGGACGTGGCGCCGGATTCGATGAAGGGCGTGCGCGTCGTCTTCATCGGCCAGTCGGCCGACAACGCTCGCGTGCAGGCGGCGGTCCAGCCGACCGGCGCCGAGTACATTTTCGTCGAAGCCAAGTAATACCGAGCCATGGCGGCCATGCTCCGGCATGGCCCGGGCGGCACCCCGCAAGGGTGCCGCTGATGACCTGACCGGCCCGCGCGCCCGCGCTGGCCGGTCCTTTGTCCCAAGGCGCGGGCGAGGAGTATCGCCATGTCGCTGAAAATCAACGAGCTCTGCGTCAACTGCGACGTCTGCGAGCCGGCCTGCCCGAACCAGGCCATTTCGATGGGTGAAACCATCTACGTGATCGACCCTGCGCGGTGCACCGAATGCGTGGGTCATTTCGACGAGCCACAGTGCGTGGTCGTCTGCCCGGTCGAGTGCATCGACCCGGATCCGGAGATCGTGGAAACGGAAGACCAGCTGCTGGCCAAGCTGCGCCAGCTGCAGCACGATCACCCCGAACTCTACGCGGAGCCCCCATCCGAATGAAGACGCTGATCGTTCGCCCCCTGTTGCTGCTCGGCCTGCTGCTGAGCCCGATTGCCTGGGCCGGCAGCCCGGTCCGTGCCGAGCGCCCTGATGGCGCCGCCATTGCCAGCGGCCATGCGCTGGCCACCCAGGCCGGTATCGACATCCTGGCCCAGGGCGGCAACGCCTTCGACGCAGCAGTGGCGGTGTCGTCCACGCTGGCGGTGGTCGAGCCGATCAGTTCCGGTCTGGGCGGTGGCGGCTTCTTCCTGCTGCACGATGCGGCCACCGGAAAGGACGTGATGCTGGACGCGCGCGAGACCGCGCCGGCCGCCGCGACCCCGCAGGCCTTCCTCGACAAGCAGGGCAACCTCGACCGTGACCGCTCGGTCAACGGTGCGTGGTCGGCCGGTATTCCGGGCCTGCCTGCGGCGCTGGTCGAGCTGTCGGCCAAGCACGGCAAGCTGCCGCTGTCGGCATCGCTGCAGCCGGCGATCCGCATCGCGCGCGAAGGCTTCCCGGTCTACGAGCGCATGGCCAAGGGCTATGCCTCTCGCCGTGAGGTGATGGAGCGCTATCCCGGCACCCGTGAGGTCTACCTGCGCAACGGCAAGCCGATCGCCAGCGGTGACCTGTTCAAGCAGCCGGAGCTGGCACAGACGCTGGAGCGCTTGGCCGCAGGTGGCTTCGATGGCTTCTACAAGGGCCAGACCGGAAAGCTGTTGCTGGCCGGCGTGAAGCAGGCCGGCGGCCAGTGGACCGCTGAAGAGCTGGCCGGCTATCGCGTGAAGCAGCGCGAACCGATCGTGTTCAACTACAACGGCTGGAAGATCACCACCGCGCCGCCGCCGTCGTCCGGTGGCATCGCGCTGGCCAGCATGCTGCAGATCCTGGAAGGCTGGGACATCAAGAAGATGGACCCGGCGCACCGCACCCACCTGGTGGTGGAATCGATGCGCCGTGCCTACCGTGACCGCACCTTCTTCCTCGGCGATCCGGACTTCGTGCAGATCCCGCAGAAGGTGCTGACCAGCAAGGACTACGCACAGGGCCTGCGGGCGACCATCCATCCGGAGAAGGCCACGCCCAGCGACCTGCTGTCGGGCAACCCGACCCCGCTGGAAGATGACGAGACCACGCACTTCTCGATCATCGACCGTGACGGCAACCGTGTCGGCGCCACCCAGACCGTCAACCTGCTGTACGGCTCGGGGCTGATTCCGAAGGGCACCGGCGTGCTGCTGAACAACGAGATGGACGACTTCGCGCTGAAACCAGGCACGCCCAATGCATTCGGCGTGATGGGCTACGAGGCCAATGCGCCCAAGCCGGGCAAGCGCATGCTCAGCTCGATGACGCCGACCTTCATGGAAAACAGCGAAAAGGTGATCGTGCTGGGCACCCCGGGTGGCAGCCGTATCATCACCATGGTGCTGCTGGGCATCCTCGGCTACGACGCCGGCCTGGACGCGCAGCAGGTTGCTGCGCTGCCGCGCTATCACCACCAGTGGCTGCCGGACCTGATCGAAGCTGAGGACGATGCATTCGACGCGGCGACGGTGAAGCAGCTGCAGGCGATGGGCCACAAGATCGACCTGCCGGGCAATGTCGCCGCAGGCGGCCGCGGTTCCAGCCACGTGTGGGGCAACCTGCAGACCGTGGAATGGGACCGCAAGGCGAACCGACTGTTCGGCGGCAGCGACCCGCGCAATCCGGTGGGCAGTGCCCAGGTCGTGCCGGCCCATTGACGTGAGAGTGCCGGCCACTGGCCGGCACTTCGGCGGATATCGAAACCCCGTCTTCGCCGGCGGGGTTTTCCGTTTACTTTCTAGCGATTATTTAACGGTCCGGCGCCGATAATCGACACATGAAACTCTGGTCTATTCGTGGAAACTCGCAACGCCTTGATGGCGGCGCGATGTTCGGCAACGCGCCGCGCGCGTTGTGGGAAAAATGGGCGGCTCCGGACGAGCTCAATCGCATCGAGCTGGCCTGCCGTGCGCTGCTTGCCAGTCCGCTGGAAGGCAAGACCGTGCTGTTTGAAACCGGTATCGGGGCGTTCTTCGATCCGCGCATGCGCGAGCGCTACGGCGTGCAGGAAAGTCAGCACGTACTGATCGATTCGTTGCGCGAAGCCGGCTTCGAGCACGAGGATATCGATGTGGTGGTGCTCAGCCACCTGCATTTCGATCATGCTGGCGGCCTGCTGGCGGCATGGAGCGAAGGGCGTGAACCCGAGCTGCTGTTCCCCAACGCGACCTACGTGGTCGGTGCGCAGCATTGGCAGCGCGCCGTGCAGCCACACCCGCGCGATCGGGCCAGTTTCATTCCTGAGCTGCCCGGCCTGCTGCAGGCCAGTGGCCGCCTGGAAGTGGTGGAGGGGGAGTACTCGAAGGCACTTGGCCGCAGCGTGCGCTTCAGCTACAGCGACGGGCATACGCCGGGGCTGATGCTGGCCGAGATCGTTGGTCATGCGCATGCCGGTGAAGATGCGCACGGTGGCGTGGTGTTCTGTGCCGACCTGATCCCGGGGCGCTCATGGGTACACGTGCCGATCACCATGGGCTACGACCGCAACGCCGAGCTGCTGATCGACGAGAAGCGGCAGTTCCTTGAAGACAAGCTGGCGCGCAACGTGCGGCTGTTCTTCACCCACGACCCGCAGGTGGCGCTGGCGCAGCTGGGCCGTGATGACAAGGGACGTTTCGTGACCCTGCACGAACAGGGCGAGCTGAAGGCGCGCGCCCTGGGGTAACGGCAGAGCCGAGCGTGGGCTCGGCTCTACATCACTCGTCGTTACGACGCCTTCAGGCAGCTGCTCATGAAGGTCTTGCGCGCATCGCCTGCCAGCTTCTTCGCACCCGCGTCGGCATTGCACTTGCGCATGCGTTCCTGCTGTGGATTGACCGCCTTGGGTTCGGCGGCGTGGCCGCTGAGGCAGGAACTCTGCGCGGTCTTGTAGGCATCACCCTTCAGCCCCTTGTTCTTGGCCGAACATTCGGCCATGCGCTGCTGCTGCGGGGGGGTGGCGTTGGCAGCCAGGGGCAGGCCAACCAGCAGGACGGCGGCCAGCAGGAAAGCGGCTTTCATCGGAATGCTCCAAGCGCTGGCGGGTGCGCGGAGCATTCGCTTCCGACCGGTAAGGCCACGTGAAGAATCACGCGTCGGCCACGCCCGCGTCCACGGGCGTTCACGTGCCGCGGCGAAGCGCGCCCGCGAGTGGTTGGCGGGTCAGAGCCCTCTCCTGCGGAGAGGGATCCGACCCGTTCACCGGGATTACCCGACGCGGGTTCCGAAGATGCGGTCGCCGGCGTCGCCCAGGCCCGGCAGGATGTAGCCCTTGTCGTTGAGCTGGGCATCGATGGCCGCGGTGTAGATCTCCACGTCCGGATGCACGGCCTTCACTGCTTCGATGCCTTCGGGCGCGGCCACCAGGAAGATGCCCTTGATGCGACGGGCGCCGGCGCGCTTGAGCATGTCGATGGTGGCGATCAGCGTGCCGCCGGTGGCCAGCATCGGGTCGAGGATCAGTGCGTCGCGCTCTTCCAGGCGGCCGGTCAGGCGCTCGAAGTAGGGCACCGGCTGCAGGGTTTCCTCATCGCGCTGCAGGCCCACCACGCTGACACGGGCGGCCGGGATCAGCGACAGCACGCCGCTGAGCATGCCCAGGCCGGCACGCAGGATCGGCACCACGGTGATCTTGGCGCCGGCAATGCGCTGAACCGTCACCGGGCCGGCCCAGCCGGGCAGGGTGTGCGGCTCGGTGTCCAGGTCGGCGGTGGCCTCGTAGGCCAGCAGGGTGCCCAGCTCGTTGGCCAGTTCGCGGAAATCCTTGGTGCTGAGCGCGGCATTGCGCATCAGGCCGATCTTGTGCTGCACCAGCGGATGGCGCACTTCGACGATCTTCATGGTCGGGAAGGGGGGAAAGGAGAGAGAGGACGCCATTTTGCCGGATTGGCGTGTCGAATCCCAAACCGGCCCCGGAGCGGCGTGACCGGAAATGTGCGGATGCATGTCATGGCCATGCAACCTTGCGGACATACCGTGCAGACCCATTCTTAACAGGAATGGGGATTCCCAGTGCATATCAAGACTCCGTTGGCCGTTGCCATCACCCTGACCCTGGCAATGGGGGCCGCAGCACCGCTGCAGGCGGCCGGGCAGCAGGCGGTAGCCGCCACCGGCGCCGTGGCCGCCGACGCGGTCGACCTGGACCGCATCGAAGTACGCGCCCAGCTCGAGTCGCAGATCCGCGCAGTCGACCTCAAGCGCAGCAGCGACGCCATCGAGGATGCAGTGTCCTCCGACGCACTGGGCCAGTACCCGGACAAGAACGTGGCCGAGTCGCTGCAGCGCCTGCCGGGCATCAGCGTGACCCGCGACCAGGGCGAGGGCCGCTTCGTGGTCATCCGCGGCCTGGATGCCAATCTCAACAGCGTCAGCGTGGATGGCATCGCCGTCGGCACGCCGGAAGATTCCAGCCGCGCCGCGCCGCTGGACGTTATCCCGTCCGACTCCACCGAACGCCTGCGCGTGGTCAAGTCGCCGACCCCGGACATGCCCGGTGATGCCATCGGCGGCGCCGTACTGGTGGAATCAGCTTCGGCCTTCGACCGCGACGGTCGCAGCCTGCGTGGCAAGATCGAAGGCAGCCACCAGCAGTTGTCCGGCGAGACCAGCCCCAAGGCCGCCTTCAACTACAGCGAAGTGTTCAACGACACCTTCGGCGTGGCCCTGGGCGTGAACTACCAGAAGCGGAAGTTCGAGTCGGACAACACCGAAGTGGAGTACGACGGCGAGGATGACGCCGCACCTGGCGACGTCACCGCGATCAACCTGCAGCACCGCAAGTACGAGATCGAGCGCAAGCGCATCGGCGCCAACCTCAACCTCGACTGGCGGCCGAACGAAAACAGCAAGTACTACCTGCGCACGCTGTACAGTCAGTTCGATGATGCGGAGACCCGTCAACGCGTGATCTTCAACTTCGATGACGCGAAGATGGTCAAGACCGGCACCGACCAGTACCGCCTGGACGGCATGCCGAAGGATTCCATCGACAAGCGCATGCGCTATCGCACCAAGAAGGAAAACACCTTCGCGGCCAGCCTGGGTGGCGAGAACAAGTTGACCAATGCCGTGGTCGATTACCGGATCGGCTACACCCGTACCGAAGAGCGGGTAAATGACGAGATGGAGGCGCGCTTCAAGCTCAACGGAAAGGCCTTCAACGGCACGCTGGACCAGCGCAGCCGCCTGCCCAGCTACAGCTTCGACAATCCGCAGTGGCTGGACAATGCCAACTACGCGTTCGATCGTTTCGTGATCTCGCCGAAGCAGGTGAATGACAAGGAACACAGCGCGCAGGTCAACGTGCGCTTCGACGGCGACAGCAGCAGCATCAAGTTCGGCCTGCTGGGCCGCTGGCGCGACCGCGACGTGAATGTGGATGAGCGCGAACTGCGCGTCGGCCCGAAGGTGGCGCTGGCGGGCTGGACCACCTCCTCGCCCGAACATCGCCACGGCAACTTCGGCGACGGCATGGATTCGGCGGCGATGCGTGCCTTCTGGGCGGCCAATGGCAGCCAGTACAGCGCCCGCCCGCAGGACGTCGGCGGCAACGCGATGACGTCGCTGGAAGAGGATTACGTGGCCAGCGAAGACATCTTCGCCAGCTACGCCATGGGTACCTGGGACGTGGGCGCACTGCGCATCATCGGCGGTGTTCGCGTGGAAAACACGCAGTTCAAGGCGATCGGCAACCAGGTGGACGTCGCTGCCAACGGCCGCAGCTTCACCGTTGCCCCGCGCGTGGCCAACAGCAGCTACACCAACGTGCTGCCGGGCCTGCACCTGCGCTATGACGCGGCCGATGACTGGGTGCTGCGCGCCTCGGCCAACAAGACCGTATCGCGCCCATCCTTCGGCGACGTTTCGCCGCGCGTGGGTTACAGCCGGGGTGACGAGGAAGTGCGCCTGGGCAACCCGGACCTGGACCCGTACGAGTCGAAGAACATCGACCTCTCGGTGGAGAAGTACATCGGCAGCAGTGGCATCGTTTCGCTGGGCCTGTTCCATAAATCGATCGACGGTTACATCGTGGAGACCGTGCGCACCAATGATCCGGCCTACGGCGGATACGACGTGACCCAACCGATCAATGGCCGCAAGGCCACCGTGCGTGGTGCCGAATTCAATTGGCAGCAGCAGCTGGCCTTCCTGCCGGAGGGCCTGGATGGCCTGCTGGTCGGCGCCAGTGGCACCTGGCTGGATACCGAGTTCGATGCCGGCATCAAGGACCGTGCGGGCGAGGACTTCATGCTGCCGCGCGCTTCCAAGCATGTCTACAGCGCACACATCGGTTATGAAAAGTATGGTGTAAGCACGCGCCTGGCGGCCGTGTACCGCAGCGAGTATCTGGACAGCATCGGCAAGGGCCGCGCGTTCGACATCTACGTGGCACCCAACACCCAGCTCGATTTCTCGCTTGACTACAAGTTCACCCCAAGCGTGAGCGTGTACTTCGAAGCGCAGAACCTGCTGGACAAGCCATTGGAGCTTTACCAGGGCACCCGTTCGCGCACCCTGCAGATGGAAGAGTACGGCCGCACCTATGCGCTGGGCCTGAAGGTGGCGCTGTGAGGGGGCGTGGCTTCACCTTCCTGGCCGCCGCGCTGGCAGCCGCGCTGGTCGCCGGCTGCACGCCGGCCACCGGCACCGATCCGGTTGCGGGACTAGCCGCGCCGGCCGCCGGGGGCGAGCGCGTGGTGACCACCATCGCCGAGGCCTTCCTGTCACCGATGACCCCGGCCGACAACATCGACTCGCCTGCAGCCTGGCGCGCGCCGGACGGCGCGCTGTGGCTGATCGCCACCGCCAAGGCCACCGACAAGCTGGTGGTCTACGACGGCAGCACCGGGCAGCACCTGCGTGACGTCGGCAGCAGCGGCACCGCACCGGGGCAGTTCGACCGCCCAAACGGTATCGCGGTGATCGACGACCTGCTGTGGATCGTGGAGCGCGACAATCACCGTGTGCAGGTGCTGAGCCTGCCGGACTTCACGCCGCTGGCGACGTTCGCTGCCGACGACCTGCGCAAGCCGTACGGGCTGTGGGTCGACCGCCGTGCCGATGGCTACAGCGTCTACGTCACCGACTCCTGGGACAACGGCGAGGATGCGCAGGGGCGTGACATCCTGCCGCCGCTGGCCGAGCTGGACAAGCGCGTGCGCCAGTACCACGTGTCCCGCAATGGCGCGAAGGTCGACGCGAAGCTTGTCGCCAGCATCGGTGACACCACCGAGGCCGGTGCGCTGCGCGTGGTCGAGTCGATCTGGGGCGATCCCGAGAACGACCGCCTGCTGATCGCCGAAGAGGACGAGAGCTACGCCAGCGAGTTCAAGGTCTACACCCTGGCGGGCCGCTTCACCGGCACCACCTTCGGCCGCGACGTTTTCAAGGCACAGGCCGAAGGCGTGACCCTGCGCACCTGTGGCAAGGACGGCTGGTGGATCACCACCGAACAGGGCAAGCAGCGCAGCGTGTTCCACCTGTTCGACCGGCACACGCTGAAACCGGTCGGCGCGTTCCAGGGCAATACCGTGGCCAACACCGATGGCATCTGGATGATGCAGCAACCCAGCGCGCGCTTCCCGCATGGTGCGCTGTACGCCGTGCACGACGACCAGGGCGTGGTGGCCTTCGACTGGGAGAGCATCGCCAAGCAGCTGGCGCTACCGCTGGAGTGTGGTGCATGAGCCGGCACTGCGTGATGCCTACGTTGGCACTGGGCCTGCTGCTGGCCCTCCCGTCGCTGTCGTTCGCAGCAGCCGAAGCCAATACCCAGGTGCCGGCGGGCAGCCGCCACTACGCGGCGACGACGGTACCGGACCGCATCGTCGCCTCCCCGTCGGCCGATCCCAGCCATGGGTTCGCCGTGGCCTGGCGTACCGACGGCAGCGTGCAGGCACCGCTGCTGGAGATTGCCCCCGCCGCAGATTCGCCCGCCATCGAGGGCATCCGCCAGGTGCGCGCAACGACCCGTTCGCTACAGACCGAGAACGGTCTGTCGCATCATCATCGCGCCGACATCAGCGGCCTGCGGCCGGATACCCAGTACGTCTATCGGGTGCAGGGCAACGGCAGCTGGAGCGCCTGGAACCAGCTGCGTACGCTGGCCGCCGCCGACCAGCCGCTGACCCTGCTGTACTTTGGCGACACCCAGAACAAGAACGTCAGCCATGTCAGCCGAGTGGTGCGCGCCGCGCAGAAGGCCGCACCCGAGGCGCGCATGAGCTTGTTCGCTGGCGATCTGGTCAGTGGAGGTGATGGTGCCGATGACAGCGAGTGGGGCGAATGGTTTGCCGCCACCGGTTGGCTGGCGCAGGAGACCCTGGTGGCGCCGGCGATCGGCAACCACGAGTACTTCGAGGAGTTCGAGGACACTCCGCGGGAGCGCCGCGTGCTGGGCCGGCACTGGCCGGTGACGTTCGCGCTGCCGGGCAATGGTGCCACCGCCGCGCACCAGACCAGCTACTGGTTCGATGCGCAGGGCGTGCGCGTGGCCGTGGTCGATGGCACATCGGCACTCGACCTGGGCACCGCCAAGGCACAGGCACAGTGGCTGGACAAGGTGCTGACCGGCAATCGGCAGGCGTGGACCATCGTGCTGCTGCACCAGCCGTTCTACTCGCCGCGCGAAGGGCGCGAGAACGCCGCGTTGCGTGACGTGCTGCTGCCGGTGGTGCGCCGCCACAATGTTGACCTGGTGTTGCAGGGCCACGATCACACCTACGGCCGCCGTGGCGAAGGGCAGGCCGCAACCCCGCAGTACGTGGTGACCGTGGCCGGGCCCAAGCAGTACCGTCTCTCCGACGAGGCGCGAAAGACGATGGATCCGGTGGCCGAGGACACTCAGCTGTTCCAGGTGTTGAACATCGATCCGCAGCGCCTGCGCTATGAGGCGCGTACCGTGACCGGTCGTCTCTACGATGCCTTCGAGTTGCGCCGCGATGCCAAGGGGGGCAAGCAGCGCACGGAGCTGACCGAAGGCCGCATTACGCCACGCGACTGCCCGCGCGCACAGACCGCCAAGGGTCGTACCGACCGCTGCTGGGAATGAGGAGATGCCGATGACCACGCACCGCCGTATCGTTCCTCTCGCTGCCATCGGTGCGGCACTGCTGTTGCTGGCCAGTGCAGTGACCGCTGCCGATACCGTGCTGCACCCGTTCCTGGCCGACCAGCCGAAGCAGGCCCCGGATGAAGTTCACCTGGCGGTGGAGATTCCTGCCGGCAGCTTCACCAAGTACGAGATCAAGGAAGACGGCCTGGTGCATGTGGATCGCTTCCAGTCGATGCCGGTCGCCTATCCGGCCAACTACGGTTCGATGCCGCGCACGCTGGCTGGCGACAACGATCCGCTGGACGCGCTGGTGCTGACCCGTGAACCCCTGCATCCGGGCGTGATCGTGCGCTTCCGGCCGATCGGTTACCTGAAGATGATCGATGGCGGCGAGCACGACGAGAAGATCATCGGCGTACCGACCGACAAGGTCGACCCGACCTACGCCACGATCCGCGATCTGAAGGATCTGCCGGAGGTCGAGCGCCAGCGCATCGAGGCCTTCTTCCGGGTCTACAAGGACCTGCCGGCCGGGCGCAACCCGGTGCAGCTCAACGGTTGGGGCAACGCCGCCGAGGCGAGGGCACTGATCAGCGAAGCGATGAAGCGCTTCGAAAAGTAGATCCACGCCATGCGTGGATTCAGTCCAGCAACGTCTCGATGAACGATTCGGCCTGCAGGCGGTCGCCCAGTACCCGGGCCACCGCCTGTACTGCTGCCTCCTGGTGTTCAGGGCGGATGCCGCCATCATCATCGTCGTTGTAGAGGTCATCGCCGGCATCGAGGTATACCGTGCCCGCTGCAGCCAGAGCCGCCATCAGGGTCGGCACATCGGCGGTGATCTCGCCGGCATCCAGCAGGCCGGCACCGTGATGGCTGAACAGTACACGGCCATCGTCCAGGTCGAGGATGAAGGGATCGGCGCTGCGATCGGCAATCACCAGCCAGTTCGATGGCCAGTCGTTGATCCGTTCGCCGCTGACGCCGTGCCATCGATAGCCGGCCTGCTGGCTCCACAGGCGTTGCAGTGGCGGTATCCAGACATCAAGGCCGGGAACGGTGATGCCGGCGCGGCCAACCCTGGCATTGATCTCTTCGCCCAGCGGCCCCACCTGCGCGTAAAAACGTGCCAGTACGGGGGGCAGCGGGAACGGGCCCTGCCAGTCACGCTCGTGCTGGGCATGCAGCAGCCCGAAGCGGGCGAATGAGGCGTGCAGATCTTCCATGTCAGAGTCCAACGGGTAGCGGCCGTGCAGCCTAGCAGACAGCGTCTGCGCGCATCGCCTTCACCACCGCTGGCTATCATGTGCGCCTTCCACAACGAAGGCAGTGCCTGTGTCGGTAGCGTTGGTATGGTTCCGCCGTGATCTGCGGCTGCAGGACAATCCGGCCCTGCAGGCCGCGCTGGATGCAGGTCACGATGTGGTGCCGGTCTACATCCACGCGCCGCACGAGGAAGGCGAATGGGTGCCCGGTGCGGCCTCCGATGCCTGGCGCCACCGTTCACTGGCCGCGCTGGATGCGGACCTGCGCGCGCGGGGTTCCTCGCTGGTGCTGCGCAGCGGCGATAGCCTGCCGGCCCTGCAGTTGCTGATCGAGCAGGCGGGCGCCGAGGCGGTGTACTGGAACCGCAAGTACGAACCGGCCACACAGCCCCGCGACGCGGCCATCAAGCGCACGCTGCGCGAGCAGGGCATCGACGCGCAGAGCTGCAATGGCAGCCTGTTGTTCGAACCCTGGGACATTGCCACGCAGCAGGGCCAGCCGTACAAGGTATTTACGCCGTACTGGCGCAATGTACTCAGTCATTGGCGCCTGCCGGCACTGCAGGCTGCACCGGAAGCACTGGCGCCGCACGCGGTCGACAGCCTGGCATTGGATGATCTCCAGCTGGCACCGACGCTGGACTGGGATACCGGCTTCTGGGCGCACTGGCAGCCGGGTGAAGCCGGTGCGCTGGAAGCACTGTCCGTCTTTGAAGACGGTGCCCTTCGCGGGTATCGCGAGCAGCGTGACCTGCCGGACCGTGTCGGGACCTCGCGGCTGTCGCCGCACCTGCATTTCGGCGAAATCGCACCCTGGCGGATTGCCCATGCGCTGGAAGGGGTGCGTAGCGCCGGCACCGACGCCGACATCGACGGCTACCTGCGCCAGCTGGGCTGGCGTGACTTCGCCTACCACCTGCTGCATCACTTCCCGAAGACGCCCACCGATAACCTCAACCCGCGCTTCGACCGTTTCCCGTGGGCCACTCCGAGTGCCACGCAGCTGCACGACTGGCAGCGCGGCAATACCGGCGTGCCGATCGTCGATGCCGGCCTGCGCGAGCTGTGGCACACCGGCTACATGCACAACCGGGTGCGGATGATCGTGGCCAGCTACCTGTGCAAGCACCTGCGCGCGCACTGGCTGCATGGCGCGCGCTGGTTCTGGGACACCCTGGTCGATGCCGACCTGGCCAATAACACCATGGGCTGGCAATGGGTGGCCGGGACTGGCGCCGATGCCGCTCCGTACTTCCGGGTGTTCAACCCCGTGACTCAGGCCGAGAAATTCGATCCGCAGGCACGGTACATCAGCCGCTGGGTGCCCGAACTGGCCGCGCTGCCGATGAAGGCCCGGTTTGCGCCGTGGCAGCATCCGCTGCTGCTGGCGGCGCATGCCCCGGGCTATCCGCGTACGCCGCTGGTGGACCTGGCCGCAGGCCGCGACGCCGCATTGGCGGCATACCGCCAGTCGGGGGCGGGGTAAAGGGTGACCCGAGCGATCCGGTCAGTTAGCTGAACGCGGCCCTGTCGGCGCACCGGATCATCATCCCGACGTCGCATCGGGCTGTTTATTCTCTCTGCGCCCGCAAGCCGCCGGCCCGTCCGGAAACCAAGGAGAACCTCATGATCCGCAACACCACCCGCAACGTCGCACTGGCCCTGATGAGTGCGGCCGTCCTGTCGGCCTGCGCCACCGGCGGCTCCTACGTGCAGAGTGACCAGTACGGCAATCCGACCGAGCAGCAGAACCGCACCGGTCGTAACGCGCTGATCGGTACCGCCATCGGCGTGGCAGCCGGCCTGCTGACCGGCGACAGCGCCACCGAGCGCCGCCAGCATGCCCTGATCGGCGCCGGTATCGGTGCGCTCAGCGGCGCCGCGGTCGGCCAGTACCAGGATCGCCAGGAACGCGCGCTGCGCGAGCGCACCGCCAACACCGGCATCGATGTGCAGCGCCAGGGCGACAACATCATGCTGAACCTGCCGGACGGCATCACCTTCGATTTCGGCAAGGCCACCCTGAAGCCGCAGTTCTACGGCTCGCTCAACGGCGTCGCCGGCACGCTGCGTGAGTACAACCAGACCATGATCGAAGTGGTCGGCCACACCGACAGCATCGGCAGCGACGCTGTGAACAACCGACTGTCGAAGGAACGCGCCGACTCGGTCGCCCAGTACCTGATCGGCCAGGGCGTGCAGAGCGTACGTATCGAAACCCTGGGCGCCGGCAAGGCGTATCCGATTGCCGACAACAGCACCGACGCCGGCCGTGCCAAGAACCGCCGCGTCGAGATTCGGGTGATTCCGCTCAAGCAGTAACGCGGAGCGTTACTGCTTGAGCCGGTCCGGCCATCGGCCGGAACGAAAATGCCGCCCTTGCAGGCGGCATTTTTGTGGGTGCCGAGCGTTGCTCGGCACGCCGATGGCGTATGCGGAGTCTAGCCGTGCTCGACTCTACAGAAGCCGGCATCGCGCGCCCGGGTAGAGCCACGCCATGCGTGGATACCCCCGGCTACGCCGCCGAAGCGGCCACCTTCTCCAGGATCCGCTTGCCACTGCTTTCCAGCGCGGCATCTTCCTGTGCCTTCTGCTGCTGCGCCAGCTTCGCACCCGGGCACTGCGCCAGCATGTAATTGGCGTCGAAGTTGAGCTTCTCGACCAGGAAGTCGACAAACGCACGCACCTTTGGCGAGACCAGGCGGCCGCCGGCGAACACGGCGTTGAAGTCCACTTCCGGGCCGGTCCAGCCGGCCAGCACGCGGCGCACCATGCCCGATTCAACGAACGGCTTGGCCATCACGTCGCCGGTCAGCAGCAGGCCTTCGCCACAGACCAATGCACCATTCAACGCAGACATGTCGTTGGCGGTCATCAGCGGGGTAACCGGGAAGTCGCGCAGTTCCCCACCGTTCTCGCCCAGCTGCCAGGTGAAGCGCGGCGAGTTGCCGGTGTGGTACGGCTTGCGCATCGCAAGGATGCGATGGAACTGCAGTTCTTCCGGATGCAGCGGCTCGCCGTAGCGCTCGATGTAGGCCGGGCTGGCGAACACCTGCGTCCGCAGGCTGCCCAGCTTGCGCGCGACCAGATTGGAATCGGGCAGGGCACCCACGCGCAGCGCCAGGTCCGCTTCACCGGCGATCAGGTCCAGCTTTTCGTTGCCCATGTGCATGTCCAGGCGGATCTCCGGGTACTGCGCATGGAACTGGCCCAGCAGCGGGGCGATCCAGGTGATGCCGATCGAATAGGGCACGGTGAAGCGCAGCCAGCCGCGCGGGCCGGACTGCAGCTGGCTCACCGCGCTTTCGGCCTCTTCAAGCTCGCGTGCGATGCGCTGGCAATGTTCGTGGTAGATCGAACCAGCTTCGGTCAGGCCGAGGCGGCGCGTGGTCCGGTGCAGCAGGCGCGCGCCCAAGCGCGTTTCCAGCTCCTGCACTTTGCGGCTGACCGTGGTCTTGGGCAGGCCGAGCGATTTGGCAGCGGCAATGAAGCTGCCTTGCTCGACCACTTTGACGAAGATCAGCGTCTCGTTGAGATCGTGGGACATGGTCGGATCCTGGACGTCGGGGATGGGACAATCGTGACAGAACGATTGGACCGGGAGCGGGATGATTATTCCCCTTAATCAGGACTAATCAAGTAAAGGTTTGAGGTCTATCGTGGCGCCATTCGTTAATTGGAGCCCGTCCGCCATGAGCCTGCGCAACATTCTTGCCCGACTCCGGAACGCCGGCCAGAGCACCCTGGACCTGGCGATGACCGTCGAAGCCCGTCCGAGTTCCTTGGTACACAAGGACTTTCGTGAGTTTACCGCGCCCATGCGTCAGCAGCGTGGCGGCGCCATCCGCTTGGCCCCTCCCAAGGGTGACCGGCTGCGCCGGATCGGGACTATCCCGGATTTGGGAGGAAATGTCCCGTGAATGGGATACTGACGCCTGAAGTTCTGGTCCTCGGTGGTACCGGTGCCGTGGGCCAGGGCGTGGTCGGCGCCTTGCTGGAAGCCGGCAGCCCGGTGCTGGTGGTCGGTCGCGATCCGGGCCGGCTGGCTGCGCTGCATGAGCAGTTCGCCGATGAGCCGGGCCTGGAGACGCTGCTGGGTTCACTCAGCGATGATGGCTCGGCACGCGCCCTGGCCGAACGCATCGGGCAGCGCCCGCGTCCGTTGGCCGCGGTGATCGCGGCCATGGGCGGGCCCTACCGTCGCGGCCGGGTGATCGACCGCAAAGGCGATGAGCTGCTGGGCGCGATGCAGGCCGACCTGATGCCGCACGTGCACGCGGTGCGCCACCTGCTGCCGCTGCTGCAGGACAACGTGCATGCACGGCGCTACGTGATGATCGGCAGCCCGGCCAGCGCCAAGCCCTGGGCGGGCTACGGCGAGACCTCGATCACTACTGCCGCGCTGCGCATGTACGCGCAGGTGGTGCATCAGGAAGCGCAGGCGCTGGGCGTGCGCGCGCAGATGCTGGAAGTCTGCAGCCCGGTGTGTACCCCGGCCAACGCGGCCAACGCCTGCATCGAGTGGCCCAGCTCGCTGCTGGTCGGCCGCCGCGTGGTCTCGCTGCTCGATGGTTGCCGGGACAACCGCGCCATCGTCCGCTGCGACAGCAGCGATGCCGAACTGCCACGCGGCCTGCTGCACCTGGAAGTTCCCCCTTTGTGGCGCGATACCGCAGGCGTCGCTTGACCTCGACCAAGGTTGAGGTCGCAGTATGCGCCGCCGATTTTTGCAACACGTTCCCATATTGCTGTACCACCCCTCCGTACGGATGCATGCCATGACTTCCCCCAATACCACCCCACATCGTTTCGGCCATCGCATTGCGATGGTTGGCGTGTCGATCCTCGCCGCGGCCGTGCTGGCGGCCTGCAGCGGCGGCCATGCCGAAGAGGCCGGTGCACCGCCGCCGCCGCAGGTCAGCGCCGCGCCGGTGCTGGTCAAGCAGGTCAGCCAGTGGGACGAGTTCAGCGGCCGCGTCGAAGCGGTACAGAGCGTTGAACTGCGCCCGCGCGTGTCCGGCTACATCGACAAGGTCAACTACGTCGAAGGCCAGGAAGTGAAGAAGGGCGATGTGCTCTTCACCATCGACGCCCGCAGCTACCAGGCCGAGTACGACCGCGCAGCCGCCGAGCTGGCCCGTGCCCGCACCCAGGCCAGCCTGGCCCGCAGCGAGTCCGAGCGTGCCAAGCGGCTGTCCGAGCAGCAGGCGATCTCCACCGAGACCGCCGAGCAGCGTCGCGCGGCTGCCGACCAGGCGGGGGCTGCCGTGCAGGCCGCACAGGCGGCCCTGGATGCAGCCCGGCTCAACCTGGAATTCACCAAGGTGCGCGCGCCGATTGACGGCCGTGCCGGCCGCGCGATGGTCACCGCCGGCAACCTGGTCACTGCTGGCGACAGCGCCAGCGTGCTGACCACGCTGGTCTCGCTGGACACGGTGTTCGTCTACTTCGATGCCGACGAGAGCACTTTCCTGCGCTACGCCCAGATGGCGCGCAAGGGCGAGCGCCCGAGCGAGCGGGACAGCGAGCTGCCGGTGAAGGTCGGCCTGTCGGGGGAAGAGGGCTATCCGCACTCGGGCAAGGTCGATTTCCTCGACAACCAGGTGGCGCGCAGCACCGGCACCATCCGCGTCCGTGCGCTGCTGGACAACGCCGACCGCCAGTTCACACCGGGCCTGTTCGCCCGCGTGCAGCTGCTTGGCAGCGGCCAGTTCCAGGCCCTGCTGATCGATGACAAGGCCGTGCTGACCGACCAGGACCGCAAGTACGTCTATGTGGTCGACAAGGATGGCAAGGCCCAGCGCCGCGACATCCAGCTCGGCCGCACCGCCGATGGCCTGCGTATTGTCGAGCACGGCCTTGCCGCCGGTGACAAGGTCATCATCGACGGTGTGCAGAAGGTCTTCATGCCGGGCATGCCGGTGCAGGCCAAGGCGGTGGCCATGCAGCCACCGGCCGCAAAGCCCGCACCGGGCCGCGATGCCACCGCTGCGCTGAACCACTGATCCGCCCGCTCCTGATCCGCGTCCCCGCTTAGCTGCCGGCGCCAGCGGCAGTCTTCCCTGCCTTCGTCATATTGGCGAGGGGCGGGGCGGCTGTTGCCCGCCGAATGCCTTTCCCAGGAATTCCTCCATGGACTTTTCCCGCTTCTTCATCGACAGGCCGATCTTCGCGGCGGTGCTGTCGATCGTGATCTTCGCCGCAGGCCTGATCACGATTCCAATCCTGCCGATCAGCGAGTACCCCGAAGTGGTGCCGCCGTCGGTGGTCGTGCGCACGGTCTATCCGGGCGCCAACCCCAAGGTCATTGCCGAGACCGTTGCTACCCCGCTCGAAGAGGCGATCAACGGCGTCGAAGGCATGATGTACCTGAAGTCGGTTGCCGGCTCGGACGGCGTGCTGCAGATGACCGTCACCTTCCGCCCGGGCACCGACCCGGACGCGGCGGCGGTGAAGGTGCAGAACCGCGTGGCGCAGGCACAGGCACGCCTGCCCGAGGACGTGCGCCGGCAGGGCGTGACCACGCAGAAGCAGTCGCCCACCTTCCTGATGGTGGTGCACCTGACCTCGCCGCAAGGCAAGTACGACACTCTGTACCTGCGCAACTACGCGCGCCTGCACGTCAAGGATGCGCTGGCGCGTATTCCGGGCGTGGGTGACGCGCAGATCTTCGGTGGCGGCGACTACGCCATGCGTGCCTGGCTGGACCCGGACAAGGTGGCGTCGCGCGGCCTGACCGCCAGCGACGTGGTGCGCGCCATGCGCGAGCAGAACGTGCAGGTGTCGGCCGGCCAGCTCGGCGCCGAACCGCTGCCGGACAGCAAGTTCCTGACCCTCATCAATGCCCAGGGCCGGCTGAAGACCGAAAAGGAATTCGGCGACATCGTGCTCAAGAGCGGCACGGATGGCGAGATCGTGCGCCTGTCCGACGTGGCCCGCCTGGAACTGGGCGCGGGCGACTACACCCTGCGGTCGCAGCTGGACGGCAAGAACGCGGTGGGTATCGGCATCTTCCAGTCGCCGGGTGCCAACGCGCTGGAAATCCGCGACCAGGTCATCTCGACGATGGACGAGATGCAGAAGACCATGCCGGCCGATGTGAAGTACGAAGCGGTGTATGACACCACCATCTTCGTGCGCGACTCGATCAAGGCCGTGGTCTCCACGCTGCTGGAAGCGATCGCCCTGGTGGTGCTGGTGGTGATCCTGTTCCTGCAGACCTGGCGTGCGTCGATCATTCCGTTGATCGCGGTGCCGGTGTCGGTGGTGGGTACCTTTGCCGCGCTGTACCTGCTGGGCTTCTCGATCAACACGCTGAGCCTGTTCGGCCTGGTGCTGGCGATCGGCATCGTGGTCGACGATGCGATCGTGGTGGTGGAGAACGTCGAGCGCAACATCGAGGAAGGCCTGTCGCCCACTGCGGCGGCACACCAGGCCATGCGCGAAGTGTCCGGCCCGATCGTGGCGATCGCGCTGGTGCTGTGTGCCGTGTTCGTGCCGATGGCGTTCCTGTCGGGGGTCACCGGCCAGTTCTACAAGCAGTTCGCCGTCACCATCGCCATCTCCACGGTGATCTCGGCGATCAACTCGCTGACCCTGTCGCCGGCCCTGGCCGCGCGCCTGCTGAAGGCCCATGGTGCGCCGAAGGACGGCCCGAGCCGCCTGATCGACCGCCTGTTCGGCTGGGTGTTCCGTCCGTTCAACCGCTTCTTCAAGTCCAGCTCGGAGAAGTACGAACGTGGCGTGGCCCGCATCCTCGGCCGTCGTGGTGCGGTGTTCGTGGTCTACGCGATCCTGCTGGTCGGTACCGGCGTGATCTTCAAGCTGGTGCCGCCGGGCTTCATCCCGACCCAGGACAAGCTGTACCTGATTGCCGGCGTGAAGCTGCCGGAAGGCTCGTCGATCGCGCGTACCGACGAAATGCTGCGCAAGGTGGCCAAGATCGCCCAGGAAACCGATGGCGTGGCCCACACCATCTCGTTCCCGGGTTTGAATGCACTGCAGTTCACCAACACGCCCAACACCGGTGTGGCGTTCATTCCGCTCAAGCCGTTCGCCGAGCGCCATGGCCGCACTGCCGCGCAGATCAACGCCGAGATCAATCAGAAGATCGCTGGCCTGCAGGAGGGCTTCGCGTTCGCGATGATGCCGCCGCCGATCCTCGGCCTGGGTAACGGCAACGGCTACCAGATGTTCATCGAGGACCGCGGCAACCTGGGCTACGGCGCACTGCAGAATGCCGTGCAGGCGATGCAGGGCACCGTTGCGCAGACCCCGGGCATGGCCTTCCCGATTTCCAGCTACCAGGCCAATGTACCGCAGCTGGATGCCGAGGTGGACCGCGTCAAGGCCAAGGCACAGGGCGTGCAGCTCACTGAGTTGTTCGACACGTTGCAGACCTACCTGGGTTCGGCCTACGTCAACGACTTCAACCAGTTCGGCCGTACCTGGCAGGTGATCGCCCAGGCCGACGGTCCGTTCCGCGAGACGGTCGAGGACATCGGCAAGCTGCGCACCCGCAACGATCGTGGCGAGATGGTGCCGATCGGTTCGATGGTCACCATCAAGCAGACCTTCGGCCCGGATCCGGTGCTGCGCTTCAATGGCTACCCGGCAGCGGACCTGGCCGGCGAGGCCGACCCGCGCCTGCTGTCCTCGGCCGAGGCGATGACCAAGCTGACCGAGATCGCCGGCAAAGTGCTGCCGGTGGGCATGACCACCGAATGGACCGACCTGAGCTACCAGCAGGCGACCCAGGGCAAGGCAGCCTTCATCGTGTTCCCGGTGGCGATCATGCTGGCCTTCCTGGTGCTGGCCGCGCTGTACGAGAGCTGGTCGCTGCCGCTGGCGGTGATCCTGATCGTGCCCATGACCCTGCTGTCGGCGCTGTTCGGCGTGTGGCTGACCGGTGGTGACAACAACGTGTTCGTGCAGGTCGGCCTGGTGGTGCTGATGGGCCTGGCGTGCAAGAACGCAATCCTGATCGTCGAATTCGCCAGAGAGCTGGAGATGGGCGGCAAGGGCATCGTTGAAGCCGCGCTGGAAGCCTGCCGCCTGCGACTGCGCCCGATCGTGATGACCTCCATCGCGTTCATCGCCGGCACCGTGCCGCTGGTGCTGTCGCACGGCGCAGGCGCCGAGGTGCGCTCGGTGACCGGTATCACCGTGTTTGCGGGCATGCTGGGCGTGACCCTGTTCGGCCTGTTCCTCACCCCGGTGTTCTACGTGGCACTGCGCAAGCTGGTTACCCGCAACGGTGGCGGCCAGCTGGTGCAGCATGGCGAACCGACCATCCATCACTGACATGGAACCCCGCCGCCGCCGGCTACCGGCCGGCGGCGGCTTTTCCCTCACGAGGCATGAATCCATGAATACCCATCAGAACAAGATCGCGCTGGTCACCGGCGCCACCCGTGGCATCGGCCTGGAAACCGTGCGCCAGCTGGCCCAGGCGGGCGTGCACACGCTGCTGGCCGGTCGCAAGCGTGAGACCGCCGTTGAGCTGGCGCTGAAGCTGCAGTCTGAAGGCCTGCCGGTCGAAGCCCTGCAACTGGACGTGACCGACGCGGCCAGCATCGCCGAAGCGGTCGAGCAGGTACGCCAGCGCCATGGCCGCCTCGACATCCTGGTCAACAATGCCGGCATCATGATCGAGAATCCCGCGCAGGCGCCGTCGGAGCAATCGCTGGACACCTGGAAGCGCACCTTCGACACCAACGTCTATGCGCTGGTGGCGGTCACCCAGGCATTCCTGCCGCTGGTCAAGCAAGCCAAGTCCGGCCGCATCGTCAATGTGTCCAGCATGCTCGGTTCGCAGACCCTGCACGCGGATCCCTCCTCGGGCATCTATGACTTCAAGATCCCGGCGTACAACGCCTCCAAGGCCGCGGTGAACAGCTGGACCCTGAGCCTGGCCTACGAACTGCGCAACACGCCGATCAAGGTCAATACCGTGCATCCGGGTTACGTCAAGACCGACATGAACGGCGGCAACGGCGAGATCGAAATCAGTGAAGGCGCGCGTTCCAGCGTTGAAATGGCGCTGATCGGTGAGTCCGGTGCCAGCGGCAGCTTCACCTACATTGGCGAGGTGCTGCCATGGTGATCCGCACGTTGGCGATGGCCGTCTCCAGCCTGGTGCTGGCAGGCTGTGTCAGCGTCGGCCCGAACTACAAGGCCCCGGTACAGGAGCCGGTGGTGCTGCAGGGGGCGCAGCAGCCGGTCTTCAGTTCCGTCTCGCCGGTGGCCAGCTGGTGGGCGCAGTTCGACGATCCGGTGCTGGAAGAGCTCGTGCACGGCGCACTGTCGGACAACCTGGACCTGCGCGTGGCCGTGGCCCGTGTCAGCCAGGCTCGCGCGGTCTTCGTCGAGAGCCGCTTCGACCAGGCGCCGCACGTTACCGCAGGCGGCAGTTACGACCGCCGCAAGCAACCCGATCCGCAGCTGGGTGGGCAGCGGGTGTTCAGTGAAAGCTACCAGCTCGGCTTCGACGCCGGCTGGGAGCTGGATCTGTTCGGCCGCAAGCGCCGTGCTGCAGAAGCCGCGCGCGCCGACCTGGACGCCGAGCAGGCCAACCTGGCCGACGCGCAGGTGCTGGTTGCCGCTGAAGTGGCGCGCAACTACTTCGAACTGCGTGGCACCCAGAAGCGCATCGCAGTCGCCCAGCACACGCTGGAGAACCTGCGCGATACGCAGAAGCTGACCGAAGCACGCTGGGAACTTGGGGCCGGCAGCGAACTGGACGTGCAGAGCAGCCGCGCCCGCCTGAAGGCGATCGAGGCCGATATCCCGCTGCTGGAAGTAGCCGAGACGCAGTCGCGCAACCGGCTGGCCGTGCTGCTGGGCCAGCGCCCGGAAGTGCTGACGGCGATGCTGGCGCCGCAGGAAGTCCCGGCATTCGCCAAGGCACTGCCGCTGGGCGATACCCGCGAGCTGCTGCGCCAACGCGCCGACGTGCGCGTGGCGGAGCGTCGCCTGGCTGCCGCGACCGCACGCGTGGGCGTGGCCACAGCGGACCTGTTCCCGCGGTTGTCGCTGTCAGGCTTCGTCGGCTTCCTCGGCGGCGATGCCAGTGGCCTGGTCAATGGCAACAACAAGGCCTGGTCGCTGACGCCCTCGCTGAGCTGGGCCGCGTTCGACTTCGGCACCGTACGCGCGCGCCTGCGTGCCAGCAAGGCTGAAGCCGAAGGCGTGGCCGCGCAGTACGAACAGGCGGTACTGCTCGCCCTGGAGGACACCGAGAACGCGCTGACCCGCTATTCCAAGCAGCAGGCACGGTTGGCAATCGTGGTGGAGCAGGCGCAGGCGGCTCGGCGTGCCGAATCGCTGGCGCAGATCCGCTATCGCGAGGGATCGGAGGACTTCCTGACCCTGCTGGACGCGCAGCGGACCCAGCTGGCAGCCGATGATGCGCTGGCGGCGGCCGAGGCCGACGTCAACGTCAGCGTGGTGGGTGTGTACAAGGCGCTGGGTGGTTGGGGTCAATCACCGCAGCCGCCAAGCGTGGCGCAGGCGCAGTAACCGCAGGGGACGGAGGCAGTGGCTTCCGTCCCCTTGTTCTTTCAGGGCCAGTGGTTGGCCGGTACCTCACGCTCGCGCATGCGCACGATGCAGAAGCGATGGCCGGTTGGTGCTTCCATCACCCACCAGCGCTTGACGAAGCCTATCCGTCGCGCGCCGAGCTTCTCCAGGGGGTCGGCTTCGGCATCGATGTCGTCGCTCTCGATGTCCAGATGCACCCGTGACGGGTGATCGACGCGCTGGACTTCAACGTCCAGGCCCGCCGGAGCACCGAGCAGGTCGGCGTACTCGGCGGCGTCTTCGGCACGGGCGGGCTGCGCCTGCAGGCCAAGCGCGGCGGCCCAGAAGCGGGCGCCTTCGTCGGCGGGAATGCCCTCGCAATCGATGATGAAACCGGCCAGGCGACTCTGGTGTGCCATGCCGTTCTCCACAGTTCGGGAACAGGGGCAGGGTAGCGCGGCGTCTGCTGTGGACGTTGTCACAGTCGTGACGTTTCTGACTCTGCCGGAAGCCGTGTCCGCCGTGTAACTAGTGGGGCAGATTCCAGGGAGTACACACGATGAGCGATGACAGGCGGGATACCCAGCGCATGCTGTTTGGCGACCCGGGGCCACCCGGTGCGGGCCTTTCGGTGGCGGTCGTTGTGCTGCTGGTGCTGGCGACGATGGCCGCTGCGATCGGTTTCCTGCGACTGCCCGATCCGATGCTGGGGCTCGGGCTGATCGGTGTCGCCGTGTTCCTTGCCGTCGGCGCCCGCATCTGCCAGGCGCGCAACCAGCACCAGGCGTTGTACCGGCTGTTGTCGCGGCAGCCGCCGCCGTAGCCACGGCTGCCGCGGGAATTCAGGGCTTCGGCCAGTCCAGCTCGACCACCAGCGGGAAATGATCCGACGGCAGCACGCCGTCGATGCGACGATCATCGGTAAGGAAGCTGCGCGCACGGAAGCCACGCACCAGCACCCAGTCCAGCTGCACGGTGGCCTTGCCGGTGAAGTCGTGGAAGGTCGGGCGCGGACCCTGCGGTGTTTTCACCTGGGTACGGGTGTCCTGCAGCAGGCGGGTGAACGCCCTGTAGGTGTCACCGCCGGGCTCGCTGTTGAAGTCACCGGTCAACACCACCGGCAGGTCGTCCGGCATGGCCTGCAGGCGCTTGCCGATGAGCTCGGCACCCTTCACCCGGCGCGGTTCGTCCTCGTCGCGGTAGGGCAGGTGGGTATTGAGGAAGTAGAAGCGACGGCCATCGTCCAGGCGCCGGAACAGGGCCCAGGTGACCATACGCGGGTACAGGTTGCCCCAGCTGATGCTGCCAGGGACGTCCGGCGTATCCGAAAGCCAGAAGTTGCCGGATTCCTCGATGGCCAGCACCTTGCTGTCGTAGAACACGCCCATGTGCTCATCGCCGCTGCCACCGCGGCGGCCTTCACCGAACCAGCGGTAGCCGGGCAGGTGCCCTGACAGGTAGTCGGCCTGTTCCTTCACCAGTTCCTGGGTGCCGATCACTGCCGGGTGCGCGTCGAGGATCACCTTGACCATCGCATCACGGCGGTCGGGCCAGCGCTTGCCCGGCTCGGTGTCAGCCGGGGTACGGACATTGAATGACATCACCTTCAACGGCGCCGGCGTGACCGCCCAGGCAACGGCAGGCAGAGCAAGCGCCAGCAGCGCACTCAGCGCCGGGCGACGGAAACGCGACAACATCGTGGAATCCCTCCATCCCATGAAAACGGTTTCATGGAGCATGCCATGGAAGGCGGGGGCAGTGGTATGCCGGGACGGGCGACTTGGAGACGCCGGGCGGGCGCTGGACGCTCCGCCCGGCAGATGCCCCTTGCCCGATCAGGGGTCGTAGATCATCCCGTTCTCGTCGCGGTTGTAGTGGTCGCTGGCCACGCGGGTGCCGTCGTCATGGACCACGTACAGCGTGCAACGCTGGTGGAACACGTTGCCGCTGATGCGGAAGGGCACGCACTCCTCCTGCAGGCCGACCTCTTCGGCTGCATTCGCCGGCGGCGAGGGCACCAGGGCCGCAAGTGCAACTACTGCAGCGAAAGAAAAAGCGGTCATTCGATTGTGCAGCGTCATTGATCACACTCCTTGTAGCCGTAGTCGGTGTCCGATGCAGATCAGTCTGCCGGGAGGTACCACTGACCGTTCTCGTCTATCCAGTACACCGACGTGAAAACGGTGCCGTCTGCCAGAGTGCGGGTGACGGTGCAGCGCTGATGCACGAGGTTGGGCCCAAGTCTTACGCGCACGCAATCGGTCGTCGATCCGGGGGACCCGGCCGCGTGGCCAGTCGCCGGTATCCCACTACCCAATGCCAACATCAATGCGGCCATCGCGGCCAGTTGCAGTTTCATAAGCATCATCCTTGCTTTCTGCAATCGCGCACATGCGCATGGCGTGTGTAACGCGCGAACCAGAGCTCCGGAAGTGCCTCGCCGCGATCAGTCTTCGATCTCGCCGCGACGGCTGGCGGCACGCACTGCCTGCGCGGTGGTCGCCACACCCAGCCGTTGCCGCGCGTGGCGCAGGTGGTTCTCCACCGTGCGCGTGGAAAGCCCAAGCGTGGCCGCGATCTCAGCTTGCCGGCGCCCGGCGGCAACCCAGCGCAGCACTTCGCGCTCGCGGTTGCTCAGTGCGCTTCCCGAACGCTCGGCAGGCGATTCGGCCAGACGGCGCGCGGCCCGGAATGCTGCGGTTGCAGCAGCTTCCAGCCGCAGGCGCGCGTTGGCCGACGCGTCGATTGACGTACCGGCAACGCTGACCGCGCCTTCCAGGCCGGTGATGCCGAACACCGGCACCTGCAGCCCATGCAGGCCTTCGCCGCGAGGCTGCATCACCACCTGGTAGCGCTCGCCGCGAACGCCCAGGCGCTTGCTCCAGAAGAACGGCGCGTTGCTGTCCAGCACGTGGCGATTGACGGGGCAGGCGTGGAGGTAGCGCGCAAGGTCGGTATCGCTGCCATCGCCGAACCAGTCGCCCTCGATCCAGTACACGCGTTGCGTACCTCGCTCCAGCCCGGTGCCGGTGGCAAACACCAGCACGCGGTCGAAGCCGAGCGGTGCCGCGATGCCTCGCAGGACTGCACCCACCGCGCTCAGCGAACGGGCGCGTTCCAGCTCCAGCAGCGCCTCCACCAGCTCGGTCATCCGGCTCAGCGCCCGGCCAGGGCGTCGAGCAGGGCGCGTGCAGCCAGTTTGCCCAGCGCATTGCCAGCCAACGGGCTGTCGCCGGTCAGCAGCAGGCGGTCCTGCAGCACGCTGCCATCGATGCCGTCATTGACGATCTGCACGCCCCGCTGTGCCAGGCGCTCACCGAAGAACCACGGCAACTGTCCAGGCATGTAGCCGATCTCCGGCGTCTGCCGGTCCATCGCATCGGGGAAGGCGCAGATGCGGTAGCCGCGGAACAGCGAACCGCCATCGGCCTCGTCCACGCCCGCAGCCAGCAGGGCGGCCGGACCGTGGCAAAGGGTGATGATGTGTCGTTGCTGGGCCATCGCCCAATGCAGGACGGACTTCACCGCGCGGCTCTGCGGCAGTCCGATCAGGGCGCCATGGCCACCGGGGATGAACACTGCAGCATAGTCCGAATCCGCATCGAGCCCGGCAACCACCTCGTCCAGTGGCAGCGGCTGGCGGAAGCACGAGGCATAACGCTCGTACAGCCCGCCGATTTCCTTGTCCTCGTTTGGAAATGCCCACCACTCGAACTTGGCGGGGTTGCCCGACAGCGTGGCTACATCGATGCCGAAGCCGGCCTTGTCGAGGTGGTACATCGGCAGCAGGGTCTCCACCGGATGGTTGCCGGTGGAGAACAGGTGGCCATTGGCAGTTGGCAGATAGCGTTCGTCGGCAGCGATCATCAGCACCTTCCAGCGGCCATCGCGGCGCGCATCCGGGTAGTCGGCACCGGAAAGGTTGCTCTTGGGCGATGTGAACTGTGACAGCGAGTAGGGCGACGGGAAGAAGGCATCGTGCTCGGCCGGGTCGGGGCTGGGCTGGCGGCTGGGCTCTTGCGTGTTCATGCAGACCTCCTGCGGGAAATGTGAGGCCAGCATAGGAGGGTGGGTGCGCACGCGCGATGAGGGATTTCCCTCAGCTGCCCACGGCTAATTGGCCTGGTTCCCGTGTTGCTGCATGTCCTCATGCAGGATCCGCCGCAGTTCGACGATGGCCGGCGTGGCTTCCTGCACGCTGTGCCCGGAGACGATCACCTTCTCCGAATCCGCATGCGGCAGGTGCGAGCTCCAGTAGGGCACCAGCCCGTCGCTGGTCTTTCCCAGCGGACCATCGGCCTTTGCCCGCGCGATGATCGAGTGGTAGTGCACCTTCGGCGACATCGGCAGGCCTGCCACGGCGCGGACGAAGGGATCGTCCTTGTCCAGATTCTGGATGCTGTTCATCTGGTAGCCGTGCTTGCCGTCGGTGCGGTCGATCTGGCCGTCGTTGGCGATGGTGGCAACGTCTTCCAGCACGGTCAGCGGCAACCGCACCAGGCGACCGATCCAGCGGCCCAGGCGGGTGCCCGCCACATCGGTACCGCGGTGTGGCGTGGCGATGAACACCACCCGCGACACTGCCGGTTCCGGCAGGAAGGTCAGCACCGGTGCGCCCTTGGTGCGCAGCAGTTCACGCTGTGCCGGCGTCATCTGCGCGGTTGCCAGCAGGGTATCGACCAGATGATCGCCGGAAGAGGAAACCATCAACCGCGCGATCACCCCACCCATGCTGTGCCCGACCAGGACCATGTCATGTGAAGCCTGCGCCTTGCCGCTGGGGTCGAAATGCTTGAACACCTCATCCAGCGTGTGGCGCATCGCATCGTGGCTCATCGCGATGGGCATGTTGGTGGGGTAGTAGAACTGCCAGACCTGGAAATCCTGGCGGATCTCGTCGTCGCGCAGCAGTTCGTTGGCCACGTTGACCCAGGCTTCCGGACTGCTGGCCAGGCCATGGATCATCAGCAGTACGCGACGGTTGGGATCGTAGGGCTGCATCATGTACAGATGCGGTGTGTCGATGCCGCCCTTGCCCCCGAACAGCGAGCGCAGCGACTGCCGGCTGAAATTGGAACGGGCCAGCCACAACGCATAGCCGGCGGTGAAGTTGGCCGCCAATGGCACCTGCTGGCCGTGCAGGGTTACTTCCGAAACCTGGTAGGGATCGTGGATCTCCAGCTCCGGCTCGTCATCGTGCAGCACTTCCCACAGGTTCTTTCCCGAGAAGCGCAGCAGCACCGTCATCGATGGCGAAGGCATCTCGCTCCAGCTCTGCGTGGCGGAAGGGCTTGCCTGCGCCGCTGCCGGCGTAGTGCTGGGCGTGGTTGCGGCCGGGTCATCCATCACGGCCACCAGTTCGGCACCGAAGCCATCGCGGCGGTGCACGCTGCGCAGCGTGCCGGTGAACGACAGCGAGGCGGCGGGTACCAGTTCGGTCGGTGTACGCTCGCCCAACGCCGATGCTTCCCCTGGAGGGGCCAGCACGAACGTCCAGCGGCCCAGCTGGAGATGGTTGGCATCGTTGTGCACGCGCCCGGTGGCGTAGGCGTCGTACAGCTGCACCGACGCCTCCTGCACGGCCAGGTTGTAATAGTCGCGCACCTGGGTCTGGCGGTCTTCGAAGCCGCGCTGGTTGGCGGTGCGCTCGGTGAAGAACAGGTAGGCGTAGGCCTGGCGCGCGACCTGCATCCATGCGTCCAGGCGCGGCTGGAAGTCGGCATCCAACTCGTTGATTGCGGTCTTGGCGCGACCCGAGGCGGAGTACTCGCGCTTCGGCGCCGGCAGGGTCATCGCATACTGCAGCCACAGCTCGGCCAGGCTGGAGCGCTTGTCCTCCTCGCGCACGACGATGCTGGCTTCCATCGCTTCGATGCAGGGCAGGCCGGGCTTGGCGCAGACACCTTCATCAAGGCCGGCCACGCGCAGCGTCTCCGTGGTCGCCGCACTGAGCTTGCCGGAGGTGAGGATGTCACCGCGCTTGAGCGCGATGTACTGGCCGGGCGTGACCGAGGCGACCTGCACCGAAGGCCCGAACTGCCGCAGCGTCGCGCAACCTCCCAGGCTGAGCAGCGCGGTGATGATGAGGGTCGTGCGGCCGATCAAGCCCAAGCCCGTGGTAGCCATGCGATCCTCCTGCGCGGAGGCGCCACTCTAGCGGTCGGTCTGTCAAAGTGGAATCCACTGGCCGGATTGGGCCTGGCCGATGCGTCCGCCGTGCGATCCGGGCATTCCCGTGTGACACTGTGGTGGAACGTGCTTGGTGATCGTGATGACCTGGCTGGAAACACGTGTTCCCCCGCCCGTGGTGATGCTGCTGTGTGCAGCTGTCGGCTATGCAGCGTGCAGGCTGTGGCCGGGTTCTGCCTTTCGGGCACCGGTGCCGGCGCTACTGGCGGGTCTGACGATGGCGCTCGGTGTGGTGCTCAACCTGCTGCCCAAGGTCTCCTTCCGGCGAGCAGGCACCACCGTCAATCCTCTGCGACCTTCGGCCTCGAGCGTGCTGGTTACCAGCGGGGTCTACCGCCGCACACGGAATCCGATGTATCTGGGCCAGGCGCTGGTTCTGCTGGGAGCCATGGTGTACCTGCAGCATCTGATCGCGCTGATGGTGGTCCCGCTGTTCCTGGCGTACATCACCCGGTTGCAGATCCTGCCGGAGGAGCGGGCACTGATGGCGCGCTTTCCCGAGGCGTACGCGCAGTACCGTCGTCGCGTGCCGCGCTGGCTGTAGCGTTGGCTACGCCATCAGCGGCTGATCTGGCATTTCACTGCGGCCGAATAGCCCTCGTAGTCGTCACCCGCGATCACGTGCAGGGTATGGCGCTTGTCGATGCGCTTCGCGTACGACGGTTCTTCGGTATCGGCGTGCTCGTTGACTTCGGTCACCGACCAGGCCTTGGCCAGGCGCTTGGCATCGACACCGTTCAAGTACACGAAGAGGCTCTTCTCGCCTTCGGCCACGTTCACATCGGCACTGGTGGCCGTGCCGCCAAACAGCGCGACCGGGTTGTCCTCCGGTTCGAATGTACCGCCCGGCTTCTTGGCCAGGCCGGCTGCCTGCAGGGCATCGATGGCTTCGGCCTCGCTGAAGTTGGAGCCAGGTCTGCAGGACAGCAGGGCTTCCAACGTTGCGGTGCCTGGCGGCGCGATGGTGGGTGTGGAGGCGTGCGTGGCTGGGGCTGCGGCCAGGGCAGTGAGGAGCAGGGACATCGCGAGGGGGGCTTTCATGGCAGATCCTTCTGGCGATCGCGGGGTGAGGGGCTGTTGGAGGTGTCATCCCGATTATGCGCCACACATCCTCCGCGACGTGCAGGCACAAAAAAGCCGGAACCCCAGTTGACGGGAGATCCGGCTTCTTGTGGCCTCGACAGGCCATACAGATGGTGGAGGTGGGCCCTACCGCAATGTGAACGTAACTTGTTGATGGTGAAGGTGGTTGGTGCTGGTGTCCGAAACCGATACCCCCAGCAATACCCCCACTCTAAGCAGCCTTGGCGGGTTCAATTCCATCCCGCTCGGCGACCCGGGCGGCCTGCCAGGCATCCACCTCAGCCTCGATCCAGCCTACCGCGTTGCCGCCCAGCGGCACAGGCGCCGGGAACGTGCCGGCGCTGATCCGGTCATAGATCGTGGTCTTGCCCAGACCCGTGCGGCGCTTGACCTCGGGCATCTTGATGAAAACGAGCGGCTCGGTAGCCATGTTGTCCTCCTTCAGTTCGTGGCCAGCGCAGCGCGCAGCTGCTCGGTGGCCTGGGTTGCTGCATCGCGCAGGCGCAGGACCCCTGCGCGCAGGCGGATCACTTCATCGGCCGCGACCACCAGCTGCTCGCGCAGCACGTCCTTGGCCGGCTGCTTCATGCGGCGCGGTTCGCGGGGGAAGAGCTGGGCGTTCATCGCGGCTCCCCGAAGTCGTGAAGGCAGCCAAGGCAGCGCTTGCTCGGGTCCGTCTCGCCGCAGCCGCCGCACATCCGGGTTGCTGGCTTGAACGGGCGCATCACCTTCTCCGCCTCGACCTTGTCGCCACGTGCCAGAGCCATCAAGGCGAGGCCACGGGCATCCCACAGGCGAAGCGTTGCCGCCGAGGCGGATTCCAGGTTCACGCCTTCGATGCTCGCCAGCTGCCGGCCGACCTTGCGGTGGTCGATTGCCTCAGCCATGAGCGCACCTCCGCCAGCACCAGCGCAGCCCATTGCGCGCGGCGCGGCATGCGCGGCTTATCGCCCACAGGGTGGCGATGCCGGCCGCAAACCCGGCCAGGGCGAACACGTGGACCATTGCAGCGGTGAGCAGCTGGTCAGCCATTGGTCTGGCCTCGCTCATGCTCTTCGTTGAGTCGCTTGCACTGCAGCTCAGCCTTGTCCCAGCCGTTCGGCTTCAGGATGTCCCAGCGCGTCACCGTGCGTCGTTCGTGGGTGTCGTTGACGTAGGCGTACCGACTGCCGGATGCCTTCAGCACCACGTATCGTGGCGGGGCCTGCTCGCTGTCGGCGCTCATTTGCCCACCGCCTTGCCGTCGATCAGGGCCAGCAGCTCGTCGGCGCAAGCGCGCCTTGCCTCGCCCACGGTGCCCCCATAGCCGATGATCCAGTTGCGCGCCAAGGCCCGAAGCTGCCCCAGGTCCACGGCCTGCGCGGGCGGGGCGGCGTAGAGAGGAACCGCGTTGTCAGTCGGCGCGCGGTCGCGGTTGACTGCCTCTGCACTGCACACGACGCCCGTGCTGGGCCAATGCCATGCAATGACCTCCCCCACCGGCTGGCGGGCGGCGAGGGCGCGACGGTTCCACGCTGCGGCGTGCGGGGCGTGATCTGCAACGACAACATGCTGAGCGAGGATGCAATCTGAATCGCGCGGATGCACTCCGTCGCCGGCCCCGTTGATGGTCAGTGACTCGCCGCAGAAAGGGCACGGCAGCAGCGCATCCTGACCACCCGGGGAGGGCTGGGCGGAGAGGGCGGCGCGTGCGTAGTCCCGCATCTGCTCGGCGGTGTACGCAACGGGCGTGTAGTACACGTCATGCGGACCCATGCCGGTCCCGCGCTCTTCGTAGCCCATCTGCGGCAGCGGCGGCAGCTGATCCCCCAGCCTCACCCTCCCACCGGGCTGCACGTTCGCCAGGGTCTTGTCGTTGGTATTCATGCAACCTCCTGCAGTTGGGAGGCCTGTTCGGCCTCGATCAGGGCATAGCCGATGGCGTCGACGCGCTCGCGCAGCTGGCGGCGTGCGATCAGCAGCTGCAGCGCGATGTGCCGGCGGTGGTCGTTGATCTGGAACGTCCGCGTCTCGATGTGCAGCTTTCCGGCCAGGTCGCGGCGGAACAGGCGGTAGGTGAGGACGTGGCCGCCCAGCACCTTGTCGATGGACCGGCCCCAGGCGAAGCCCTCGGTGCGCTTCGGCAGCCGGCGGTCGTAGCGGTGGTGGGTCATGGCTTCACCCCGTGGGCATCGCGCTGGTGATCGGCCATGCCGATCTGGCGCACGCGACGGCCGCAGGTGGGGCAGGGCACCTTCTTCTTGCGGGCCTGCTCGGCGGTGTGGCGCGCGATATTCTCGGCCTTGCGTTCTGCCTTGGTCGGCTGGCAGTGGCGGCAGTAGCGGGCGAACCCCTGGCCACAACCCGGCAAGTTGACGCCGCAGCCCTCGCACACGTCGCCGTCGATCATCATGTCGGCGTACTCACCCATGGCTGGCCACCGCGATCACACCCGCAGCCACCAGCGCTGCCTCGGCGTCCTTGATGTACTCGTGCCCGTAGATTTTCCAGTTGTCCTCGAAGTCGACATTGCAGGCTTCCGAGGCGCGAAGGCACAGTGCACGGGCCGCAGCTGTGACCTTCTGAGAGGGGGTGTCGTTGCTCATGCGTGGCTCCGAAGCGGCACGCGGCGCACTGGCCCGTGCCACAGGTTGGTAAGGTTGTTCAGGCGCACCTGCAGCGGGTCGCGGCGCAGGGGGCGCAGCGGGTCGTGCAGGCGGCGCTCGGTGTTCCGGCAGGGCGCGCACGCGGCGGTGGCCTTGCCGTTGATCAGGGGGAAGAACCGCAGCGGCAGCCGGGCCGCGCACTTCGTGCAGGTCTTCATGGCTGCTCCAGGCGCGACTTGCTGAGGTTCTCCCAGGTGAGCGGGTAGGGGCCACGCTTCACCCTGGTGTCGGCGGTGGTGAGCGAAACGCCCAGCTGCTCGGCGATCTGGCGCATGGTGTAGCTCTTGCCCTCGACCACTCGGGCGAACAGCGCCGCCTTGGCCTTGCCGCCACGGATCGTTCCCCGGTGCGGGTAGACGTAGTTCAGGCCCTTCATGCGGCCACCTCAGCGCGATAGTTGGCAGGGAGGTGTTCCTCGGCGAATGCCAGGTAGTCGAGCGCCAGCTGCATGCAGTCGTCGTGGAGGCCGGGGTAGCGGGTGACCTCCAGCAGCTGCGGCGGCGAGACGCGGTACTCCAGCTCGCCGACCTCCTTCAGCTCGAACACGTTCCAACGGAAGACGTCGGCACCGAACAGATCCAGGTAGAACCGCCACTGGTAGCCGGCCAGATACCGCTCGGCATCGAACCGGCTGGTGGTCTTGTGGTCGTCCACCCGCTTGCCGTCGAGGCAATCCACCTTGCCGGTCACGGTCAGGCCGCCGTACTCGCCATAGGCGCGAACCTCGCGGATAGTTGGCAGCACCAGCTCGCAGTCCGGCAGGTGGAACGTGTGGTCCATCGCCTGCAGCACGTCGTAGTCGCCCGGCACCGCGTGTTCCAGAGCATCGTGGAACGCGGTACCGGCCAGCATCGCCTTGGTGGGCTGATCCACGGTGATGTAGCGCACCAGGTCTGCCACCGGCTGGTCGTCGGCGTCCCGCCACTTCCGGAACGCCTCGATGTTGGAAACGCGGGCCAGCACGTTCAGGCTGCCTTCGGCGCGGCGTACTGGCCGGCCTTGCTGTCGAAGGTCAGGCCGAGCGCGGCGGCACGGTCGTTCAGCAGCACCTTCATGGCCTGCGAGCCGCCCTTTGCCTCCGGCAACAGCGCATTGATTCCGTCAACGTCCTGCGCCGCCGTGGTGCGGTCGCGCCACTTCTCCAGCGCCGCCTGAGCCTCCCGCTGTTCCTCGGTCATGGCGTTGAGCCGGTCCTTGATCTGCTGGATCACGCGAGCCAGGAATTGCGGGTCACGCTCCGGGTGCGGCACTTCCAGCGGTTCCAGCTGGCCCGGGTTCTTGCCGAACGACGCATCGGTCGGGCTGAAGTTGAGCATGCGCTTACCGTCGCGGATAGACAGCCGGCCCATGGCATCCGCCGCCTTGTAGATCTCGCCCTTGCTGCCGCCCTGAACGTCCAGACGCTCAATGATCTCGTCGCCGTTGCGCTGCTCGTCCATGTGGGCGATCAGCACCACGTCCTTGCCCATGCTGTTGAGGTGCTTCAGCCATGCGACGAACTCGGCCTTCAGCTGGCCGAAGCCCTGCAGCGTCAGCGAACCGCCCCGGCCCATCTTCGGATTGCGGCGGATGATGTCCGGCGTCAGCGTGTCGAGCGCTCGCCCGGCGGTGTCGACCACCACCGTGTTGAAGTCGGCCAGGTCGTCGGCGGTGATGTGCGCCACGTCTTCCCAGCGCTCCACCTGCACGGTGTCCTTACGGTTGGCCGACCGGTGCGCGCCGCGGTCGAAGTCCAGCAGCAGCGGCTTGTCGGCAGTGAAGGAAATGGACGTCTTGCCCAGGCCGGGGGCGGCATAGATGCAGACGTTCAGGCGGGTGACCGTGATCGGGTCGGTGGAGCGGATGATGCGCAGTGCCATGGTTAGAACTCCCGTTGGCGTGATGAAGGGGAATGAATGCCGGCGTTGTGGAATCCCAGCCGGCGCGGGGCCCGTGAGGGCGGGGGAATTCAGCCGCGCACGCTGCTGGTTGCAGCCCAGCGGGCTTTGGCAGCGTCACGGTCGGTGTGGGCTTGGTGGATCTCGGCGATGCGCAGCGGCACGACGACGGCGGCGAACAGCGCGACGGCGGCCCAGGCGATGCGGATGCGGAACCTCATTGCGCACCGCCCGTGGCCTTGGCGATGGCGTCGATCTGCTCGCGCCATTCGTCAACGAACTCGCGGTGGTCACTGCTTGCCAGCCATTGGCGCTGGACGGATTCGACGTCGCCGCTGGGGCAGACGCGCACCAGCCAAGCGTCGAAAAGGAACTGCTCCGTCTCCCGAACTGCCTTGGACAGCGCTTCCAGCAGCTGCGGCGCGGCGGCGATCAGGCGGGCGTTGGCTTCATCCGTGCGCAGGCCTTTCAGCATGGTGTGCACGTAAGCCACGTCGCTCTCGCTATCCCTGATAGCGAACGTCACCCGATCTCCTTTTCCGTTGATTGGGCTGCAGAAAGGGTGGTACTGAGTGACGTGCCACGGCCCCGGAGTGTGCTTACTGCTCATCGTCGTGTTCCTCCACACACAGGCCGTCCACGGCCTCGCGGTTTCGTTGTTCTCGGGCTTCCGCCAGCGACATCGGCGGGGCGATTGGCGGCAGGCAGAACTGGTCGGCGAAGGCCGCGTCCAGCCGGTCAAACGGGTTCATGGGGCGTCTCCGGTTCGCACACGGCCAGAGCGGCGCGCAGGCGGTCGTCGGCGGCCAGCTGGTCGGCAAGGTCGCGGGCAGTGAGAGAGGCGTGGGCGGCGGCGAAGACCTCGGCGAACAGCGACCGCGCGTAGTCGATGCCGGCCAGGAAGTGGTCCGTGCTGGTGGTGATGCCAGACGTCGCCGATAAGAAGTCGTTGTGCGCGATGCGCTCTGCATGGGTGGGGCGCCGGCTCATGACAGCACCGCCTGCACCATGACGGCGAATGCGACGCCCATGCAGAAGGCCAGCAGGTAGCCCGAAGCCAGCTTCAGCGCCTGGAAGTGCAGGGCTCGGTCGGCGGCGGTCATGCGGCACCGCCTTCGATGCGGGAGATGGCCTCACGGCAAGCCCTCATCGCGGATGGATAGTCCCGATAGAGCTCCGCCGGGCCGAAGGCCACCCACTCGTCACCGCGCCAGACGCGGTCATCGCTAGCCTTGATGAAGAATTTTCCGTAGTCCGTTGGCTGTATCGTCACCGCCAGCACATCGACAGGGGCGCTCATGCCGCACCGCCAGCGCGCATCAAGCGCTCGATCTGTCGGACGATCAGAGCCTGCCGGTCCAGCAGCTCCCGCAGGTCGTGCAGAAGGTGCGCCGGAACGTCGACCTCGGAAACCAGGTAGTCCAGTGCGCGCTCGGAGGTCACCATCACCGAGATCAGCTCGGCGGTGCTGCCCTCACGGTCGTAGGTGCGTGCCAGGGAGTTGCAGGCGTCCTGGAACGCCTCTTCGGTATCCGGCGGCAGCAGGCCATCAAAGCTCCGCTGTGCGTTCCGTTTGATGTCGGTTGCAGTGTGCAGACCCATCTTCGTCTCCAAGCCCCGGCCCGGGATGGGCTGTGGTGGGGCGTTAGGCAGAGATTAGGGGCGCTAATACTTACTGTCAATAGGGGCGCTTATATTTCTTCCTGCGAAAGATGAACTGGTTCATCCGTTGCCCGCGAAAAAAGAAGCCCCGCCTGGGCGGGGTTCTTTCGTCAGTGCTTGGAAGTCGGTGAAGCTTCCTGCGTAGCGGCCGCTGCCGGGGCCGGGGCCGGTACCTCCGGCTGAAGCTGGGGCGGAATCTGGATGATGATTGGCTGGGGCGCTGGAGCTGCTGGAGCTGCCTGTGAAGCGGCGGAGTTACTCGGCTTCAGCGCAGTAAGAACTAGCCCTCCAGCCCCAAGGATGCCCGCGAACAGGGCCAGGACCGTTGCCAGCATCCAAGCTCTATTCTCCTTCTGGCCGCGCTCGAAATCTGCACGCAACTCTCCAATGTCACCTTTGCTGGCAAGTGACGGGAGGATCGCCTCGAGTTTTGCAAGTCGTTCGCGCATGTCGGAATCATTGCCCCCGCCGTCGCCCGTTTCAAGGGGTCTCGTCTTCGCATAGGGGTTCTCGCCAGGTTCCAGTACTCGTAGATGCTTACGGTTCATCCTTGGACCCCGTTCTCGCCTTGACCCATTTTGCCAAGCGGATCAAGTTGTGGAACCTCGTGTACCCACACTTTCTGCATTCTGTGCTGAATACAGGCATGTAGTGAGCGGGAAGTTTTCCAGGAACGCCTGTTGCCGTTGGCACGATGGTGTAGGCGCCGCCGCCAGGTCCTATGGACAGCAGCCAATCGTCTTCAGTGCAGATTGGGCACGGAACATGCTCCGACCCGATCTCGCTTAGGAAATCCACCCCATCCTGCGGGCTGACCACGATTCCGTTTACGGTAACCTGCTCCTCGCTCTCGTCGCTTTTCTTTGTCATCAGTCTGCCCAACCACCTATCCAATGCACACGGCCAACAACCGTGATCGGTTCCCGCTTCGAGTCCATCCTCCTTGGCTTCTGCCAGTGATGGTCACCCTTTGGGTTGTCGCTGGTGAAGAACACTGCGCCGTCAAGCAGCAGCGCGCGCTTCACGAAGTACTCAGGCCTAGCCATGCCATCGACCTGAATCACGTATAGAGCCCCATCGACCACTCGTGTGTCCGAGGTGTCGAACATGATGGCGTCGCCATCCTCGATGGTCGGCTCCATGGAATCGCCCTTGCCGTAATAGATGGCCAAGGGGCGGTTGTAGATGCCGCGGCGGCGCAGGCTGGTCTTCTTGAACTTGAGGCTGTGCGTCTCGGCATACTCCTCAGCCTCAGCACCGGCGCCTAGCCCGGCAGCCTGGGAGTAACCGGTCACGTCCGTGTAGTCGTCGTCCGACGGGGCAGGGGAGTTGTACTGCTGCTCGGGCAGATCGTCACGGATGTCCGTGTCCTCGATGCCAAGGGCCGCGCTGAATGCCTTCAGCGTCCTGTAGTTCATGGGGATCCGTCCGTTGAGGTACTGGCTCACTGCGCCCTGAGTGATCCCCAGTTCGTCGGCCATCTTCTCTTGGGTCAGTCCCAGCCCACGCGCACGGGCGGACCACTCCGCCTTCAGCCTTGCGGCTGCTGCTACATCTCGCTTGGTGGGCTTAGCTTTTCGTGCCGTCTCCATATGAGGGACGCTAATTAATGCGTTCATACTTTGCCAGCAGTGCCACTATTGACGTGAATATCAGCGGCACTTATCTTTGCGGCATGGACATCCCCACCTACCGAAAAGAGAAGGGCCTGTCTCAGGCGGCGTTCGCCGCGCTGCTGACCAAGTCGGGCTCCCCCGCCACCCAGAGCCTGGTCTCCCAGTGGGAGAGCGGAGATACCTCGATCACCGCCGATCGTGCGGTCCAGATCGAAAAGGCAACCCGGAAGTTGGTCAGCCGCAGCGATCTCCGACCCGACCTGTTCGCTCCCCGCCGCCGGCGCGCTGCCGCCTGACATGACCACCTCACCGACCCCGGGCAGGGAAGGGCACCACGGTGCCGCTGCCGGGAGCGGGCGGGTTCTTCCGTTCCGCCTGGGTGATTCGCACCCGATCCCCGTAGCGCTTCAGCACGAACAGCCGGCCGGCAATCGGCACCAGTTCAACGACGTCGCTGTCTCGCCTCACCTCTGAATTCACGGATGGCTGCTCTCGATTGGGGAGTGGCCATTTTCAGAACCCACCAGGGGAACGCAGGGGAAAAGGAATTCCCCTGGCTTCCCACCAACCAGGTAAGTGCATGAAAAGCTTGCAAATCACCTTTGAAGATGGCCTGACGCGCAACGCAACGCTGCGTGATCACATGGCTTCGATGGTCCACCGCGGCGCTGGCCTCACTGCTGTGGCCGGGCAGCTCGATATGGCCCCGTCGAAGCTGAGCGAGAAGCTGGCGGGCTGCGACAGCAGCGGCAAGCCGCGCGGCCTCTCGATCGATGACCTGGAGCGCTACGTCCAGGTCACCAAGGATGTGTCGCCGATCCACTACCTGATCGAACGCTACCTGATCACCCCCGAGGCGGCGACCGCCGAAGCGCTGGCCGAACTGCACAAGCAGTTGTCCGGCCTGAGCGGGACGCTGGCAAAGCTGGGGGTCCGCTGGCCATGAAGAAGGACGGATGGCGCGACTGGCTCATTGCCAGAACCCCCTCAGAGAAGTCCCAAAGCCCGATGGAAGCGCTGTATGCAGCGGCCTTCCACTTGCTGCGCGAGAGATTGAATGTGCCAAGGGCACCGGTCGTGATCCTGGAGGAGCAGGCGCATGTCGGTCCCTACCGGGTCGATTTCCTATTCAGATGCAAAGCGCAAGACGGGTCTGTCAAACGGCTTGTGGTGGAGATTGACGGGCATGACTTCCATGACCGGACCAAAGAGCAGGCATCGAAGGACCGGTCACGCGATAGATGGATGACGGAACGTGGCTACGTGGTCATTCGATTCACCGGTAGCGATGTCTGGAACGACCCGTTCTCCTGCGCTGAGCAGACGTCTGATCGAATTCACCAGTTCGTTCATGGCTTGTCGCGAAGGGAGGCGAGGGTAGCCGCCGCCATGGCAAGCATGAACGCCCTCTTCGAGAAAGAGGACTGATCGTGAACTACTTCGAACACCACATCGGGGACTACGCGGCCGCTACCGCCCACCTGACGCTGGTGGAGGACGCCATCTACAGCCGCCTGCTGCGTAGGTACTACCTGCAGGAGGAAGCGCTGCCGGCGGACGTGAAGCAGATTGCCCGACTGGCTGGCGCCCGTTCCCCGGAGGAAGTGGAGGCGGTGCAGGCGGTTCTCGGCGAGTTCTTCACCCTGACCGACGACGGCTGGCACAACAAGCGCGCAGACGAGGAAATCGAGCGTTATCAGGCCAAGCAGGACAAGGCCCGAGCTAGTGCTGCAGCCCGCTGGAGCAGGGATGCAATGCCATCGGATAGCGAACGCAATGCGAACGCAATGCGGCCGCATAGCGAAGGCAATGCTCTCCAGACACCAGACACCAGTAACCAAGCAGAGAAGCAGAAGCAAAAGCGTGTGCAGCCTCCGGCCGCACCCAGCCGGTTCGAGGAGTTCTGGGTCGCCTACCCGAACAAGAAGGGCAAGCAAGAGGCCGAGAAGACCTGGCGCCGCCGGAAGCTGGACGACCGCTGCGACGAACTGATCGCTCACGTCCGCCTTATGCAGGCGGAGGACGACGGATGGATCCGTGGCTACGTGCCGATGGGGTCGACCTACCTCAACCAAGCCCGCTGGCAGGACGTTCCGCGTGAGCCGGCGAGAGCAGGGCCCGCGAGCAATCAGCCGATGCAGCCCAGCAAGACCCTTACCGCAATTCAAACCCTGCAAGGGATGAAATCACATGCAAACCTGGATCCACGACGAGATTCTGGACGGGCTGAGCAAGCTGCTCTGCTTGGGCCTGGACCGGACCCCGGCATCGGACCTGATCGCAGGGACGGCCGCCATGTGGGCTGAGGCGCTGACCAACGACCGCGTCTGGGAGCAGGAGCCGGACGCGCCGCGCTTCCGCCGCGCCTTCGTCAAGCTGAGTCAGACCCGGCGCCAGTGGCCGGCCCCGGCTGACTTCCTCGAAGCGTTGCCGCCTCGTGAACAGCTGGCTCTGACCAAGCAGCCGATCCCTGCTGATCCCGAGTCGCCGGCGATGAAGAAGCGATTCGAGCAGATCGGCAAGATGCTGGCCGCGCCGCCAAGGAAGAAGGCCGACAACGGCCACGGGCATGTGCATCCCCGCGCTGACGGCCAGCGTGCCCGCTGTGGCGGTCCCGGCATCTGCGACCAGTGCAGCCGCGAGCAGGCTCTGGCCAATGCCCAGGTGGTGCGCGCATGAGCCGCATGAACCTCTCCGACGCCGACGTGTTCCGTCTGTACTGCGAGGGCTGCAACGCCCATGAAATCGCTGCGGCGATGCAGATCCCTGAGCCGGCCGCCGTCGTGCTTATCGCACGCAGCCGGTTGCTGCATGCCGCTGCTCAGGAAGACCGCCGACCAGGACAGATGCACCTATCCGAAAGGGAGGCTGCGTGATCCCTCAGTACGAACTGGAACGCGCCCGCCAGACCGGCCGGTGGATGCGCGACGCACACAAGGACCGCAATTCGGTACCGCTCTACGCCATGGGCGAAGACGGGCTGGCGCTGCGGCGGGCTTGGCTGGCCGGCTACGACGAACGAGACGAGCAGATCAGGAGGAAGCGGGGATGAGTGCGATTTCGCCGAATGACTGGAAGCTGGATGGCTCCGGCGGAATGACTGACAAGCAGCGCAGGATGCTCAATGCCGTCTGTGGCGACTTGGCGGCGCAGCTGTCCTGGCACGGCAACCGCCTGAGCAAGGACGACTGGCGGCACATGGTCGCCGGGACGATTCTGGGCTGGAGGATGATGCCCGCCATCGACCGGGGTGAAGGTGCGCAGGGCTTCATCATGCTGGGAGGGTCCAGCCTGAAACTGTCCCGCTCGCAGGCAGCTGAGGCGATCACAGCCCTCCTGCAAATCGGCGATCACCCAGACGAACAAGGACTCTCGGCCAAGCCGGTGCGCTGGTCTGACACCGTGCTGCTGGGGCTGGGGTTTAATCCACGCGATTTTCAGGAGGCGGCATGACCTGCACTGTCAGCGGCCTCCTTCTCTGTGATGTAAAGCAGGGCCCCGACCTCCTTTTCCGCTCGCTCCACGATCGGAAACAGGGACTGAGCTGTGGTTCTCAGAAAATCAAGGTGAGCAGTGTCGTAACGCTCCAGGTTTCTGCAGCTAAGGAGGTACGTGTACAAGCCCTGTGCGCCATGAACTACCTTCAATGCAGAGTCTGCGGCGCCCATCAGGTCAAGCGCTTCAGTAGCGCGCAGTCGGATGGAAAGATGAGGCTCTATCGCCTTGTAGGTAGCCGATGGAGTGTCTCGGAGGGGTTCTTCCATCACAGCTTCCATCACCGAAGCAAAACGAGTGATCTCACTCCTGAGCGAAATTGCTGTAGCTCTCGCCCGCATGAGCGTAGTTTTGCGGCGCTCTTCCTCCAGCAGCTTGGCTGCATCAGCCTTTTCATGCGCGGCATTCTTGGCGGCAAGTTCTTGCCGCCAAAGAGCGACGGCAAAGGTGGCTACGGTAAGAACTGCTTGGGTCCAGGCAGCCCATTCGCTTTGCGTAATGCAGAAGGAGCTCGCGAGCCAGCTGCAGTAGTTAATCGGATCGGCCACGTCACGTCCCCTGTGAATTGTCGCGAGATTGTATGCGGAGGGATGGCCTGATGCACGGCAACTACCGTGACCGCGCCCTGTTGGACCTTGCCTACCAGCTCAACTGCACCTTGCAGATCGACGGGGTGTGCGAGGGCGGCCCGGGCGAGCCATGCCACAGCAACCAGTCCCGCCACGGCAAGGGCGGCAGCATCAAGGCGCACGACTGCTTCTTCGCCAGCGGGTGCCGGAGCTGCCACCGAGAGCTCGACCAGGGGAAGCGCTTCACCCGCGAGGAGAAGGCCGACATCTGGCAGCGGGCGCACGACCTGACCATGTTGCAGCTGTGGCAGCAGGGCTACCTGCGGGTGCGCGCATGAACGAGCTGATCCTGCCGTGGCCAGACAAGCGGCTGTCGCCAAACGCCCGTGTGCACTGGTCGAAACGGTCCGGCGCTGCCCGGCTGGCGCGGCACCTCGGCGCCGTCACCGCATTGGAGGCTGGGTGCAAGGGCTGGGCACTGCCAGAGGGCCGCCTGCACCTGCACGTGACCTTCCACCCGCCAACCAAGCTCCTGCCAGACGACGACAACATGCTGGCCCGGTTCAAGCCGTACCGGGACGGCATCGCCGACGCTCTCGGCATCGATGACAAGCGGTTCATCAGCCACCCGCTGGTCAGCACCGAGGTCCGCAAGGGTGGCCAGGTAGTGGTGCGGATCACGGAAGGGCCCGAGGCATGAGCCCGGCCTTCAGCCAGTACACAACGTCGGAGCTGGAGGTGGTCGCCCGCCTGGATCACGCCTTGGCCGACGAGATCTTCAGCCTGCACCGGAAGGGCTACGACGTGCGCGAGGTGCTGCACGAGGCCCGCGCGCTAAAGACCGAAGCGCAGCTGATGCGCCGCGAGATCAACCGCAGGAAGGCAAGCCCATGAGCCAGGTATCCCAACCCCGCACCGGAGGTCGAAACATGGCCGCATCCGTTGAAGCTCCGCGCCGCACCGGTACAACTGAGGGTGTTCCGTTCCGGCAGGTCTGGAAGCCGCGCGTGGTCTGCGTGGTCGACCCGACCAACCCGGCAGATGCCCTGAACGCCATCCTTCCACGAATCGCAGAGAACCAGCGCGGATGCACGGTAGCCAGCTTCCTACTGATCAACCCGGAGACCTCGCAGGCGTTCGTCCTGGCCGAGGACAAGCCGGTGGCCGTGGAGATGGCCCGCAAGGGCGAGAAGTCTCCGTACTGGCCGTGGTTGGTGGGCAAGTACAGCTTCCCCCGTGTGACCGCGGAGGCGTTCGCGAACGTGCTGGAGGACATGCTGGAGCATCTGGGCATCGCCACACCGTCGCCACGGAAGCGGCCCATGCCTATGCAGCTCGACCTGTTCGACCTGTCTGGGCGCGCCGCTTGACCGCGTACATGCGGCCCTCTACCGAGGCAGGTATCGGTAGCCCCAGCTGGCAGGTGGGTAACAGCCAGCACCGAGGGAGCAGGGTGCCGCGTTGCGGCGGCGGAACCGGACGCCACGCCGGGGCCGTGACCACTTTCCCCTGTGGGACCGAGGAGGCCCTGCCGTGAGCCTGGACCCGATCACGCAGGGCCTGCAGCATTTGGCCAGCCAGTTCAGCCTGACCCGGCAGGAGTGGCGCGACCACCACCGCGGCGGCGACTCGCTGCTGGACTCGCTGGTGAGCCACGGCTACGCGCAGGAGCAGGGCGAGCGCTTCGGCATCACCCGGCAGGGGCAGGTGCGGTTGCAGGCCCTCCAGGAGGGCGCATGAGCATTCAAGAGATGCATGGGGAGTCCGTGGCCGATCTGCTGTACCGGCAGAGGCAAGAAGCCATTGAGCGGACTGGCAGGGAGCCGTCCGAACTGGTCATCACCAGTTTCCAGGAGAGGCAGCTGCGCGCAGAGATGGAGCCGCACATGGACCACTCCGGCCCGGGCGAAACGCCCGCTGATGGCATTCGCTTCTGCGGGATCCCCGTTCGGGTCATTCCTATGTGGGAAAACCATGGCAGCGCCGCGTAAGCCAAAGGCGGAAGCCAAGGCCACTGGCCGCCCAAGCGCCTACAAGGCTGAGTACGCCAAGCAGGCCGAAAAGCTGTGCCTGCTGGGGGCTACCGACCAGGAAATCGCCGATTTCTTCGAAGTGAACGTCCGAACCGTGTACCGCTGGAAGGGGCAGTACCCGGACTTTTGTCAGGCCCTAAAGGCCGGGAAGGACCAGGCAGACGAGCGGGTGGAACGATCCCTGTACCAGCAGGCTATCGGCTATGAGCAGGACGAGGTGAAGATCTTCATGCCCGCCGGGGCTGAGTCTCCGGTGTACGCCGAATACCGCGCCAAGGTGGCGCCTAACGTCACGGCGGCGATCTTCTGGTTGAAGAACCGCCGCCGCAACGATTGGCGTGATCGAATTGACCACGCTAACGACCCGACCGACCCTCTGCCGGCTCCTCAGTTCATCGTGGCGCCTGTTGAGGTAGCAAGAAGGAAGGAATGACGTTTACTTAACAAGCTCTTTCAAAACCCGGTGGTACAGAGCCACCGATTGCGACATGAGCTCAGTGTCCAGCATTTTGAGTGGTGCCGTGTATCGCTTCAGGTCCATGCCGGAGAGCAGCCCTGCGGCAAGGGTGGCAGCGACCTGCATCTGAGCTTCGGTGGGGGCCTTGTGTTCAATGCTCATTGAGTTCTTCCTTGGTTTGGTGGATTGACGCGACCGTGTTATCGGCAGCATCACATGCAACTGAAGGCACGAACAGTCGGCCACAGGCTCGTCTGTCGATCCCGGCCAAGCTGCTGCCGGTGCTGAAGCCGAAGCAGTTCAAGGTACTGTACGGTGGGCGCGGCTCGGCGAAGTCGCACACCGTGGCGCAGATCCTGGTGATGCTGTCGATGCAGGCCAAGCACCGCATCCTGTGCGTGCGCGAGATCCAGAAGTCGATCGCCCAGTCCTCCAAGCGGGTCATCGAGGACTACATCAACCGCATGGGCCTGTCGGCCTACTTCAAGATTAACAAGCAGGGCGAGGACCAGATCACCTGCATCCTGACCGGTTCCACGTTCAGTTTCACAGGTCTGCAGGATCACACCGCCGACAGCATCAAGTCGTTCGAAGGAGCGACCATCGTGTGGGTGGAGGAGGCGTCCAACGTCTCGGCCAACAGCTGGAACAAGCTGATCCCGACCATCGTCCGCACGACCGGCGCTGAGATCTGGGTCACCTTCAACCCTGACCAGCAGGACGACTACGCCTACAAGCGCTGGGTGCTGGGCGATGACCCGGACGCCATCGTCATCCAGATCAACTGGCTGGATAACCCGTGGTGGAACCCAGCGATGGAGACGGAGCGCCTGAAGACGCTGGCCGTGTCGCAGGACCTGCACGACCACATCTTCGGCGGTCAGCCCCGGGCCAAGGCCGGCATCCTGTTCAAGCGACACTGGTTCAAGCGCTTCAACCTGGGCGACGAGCCGAAGGGACTGCGCAAGTACCTGGCCAGCGACTACGCGGGCGCTCCAGACCCGGACGACCCCGAGGCCGACCCCGACTGGACCGAACACGGTTGTGCCGGTCTCGACCACGTGGGCGACATGTGGTTCGTGGACTGGTGGAGCGGTCAGGAAGACCCGTCGGTGTGGATCGCGGCCCTGATGCAGATGGGCCGGCGCAACAAGCCGGTGATGGCGTTCGAGGAAATGGGCGTCATCCTGCGCACCACCGACGGCGCCATCCGCCGCGCGGCCAAGGCCACGCAGACGTTCGTGCACCGCGTGCCCCTGGCCAGTGCCGGCAGCAAGGCAGACCGCGCCCTGGGCTTCGCTGCCCGCGCTGCGACGGGCTCGGTGCACATCCCGAACACCGAATGGGGCGACAGGCTGATCGACCAGCTGTGCGCCTTCACCGGCGAGGACGGACGCCGCGACGACATGGTGGACGTGTGCAGCCTGTTCGGCCGTGGCATCGACCTCATGGCCGACGGCAGCCTACCACCCGAGGCGAAGCCGGCGCCGCCTGCGCCGTTCACAGACCCGTGGTTCAAGCAGCGCGACGCCGCCGACCGCGACGACGACGAGAAGACCGCCCGCTACTACCGTTGATGCCTCCGGCAGCTCGGGCACCTTGGGGCCAGTTCGCACACCGGCCCGACCATGGCAGACCAACCCATCGCAGCACTCGAAACCGGGATCGCGGCCGCCGCTGATCCCGATCCGGCGCGCGCCCAGCAGTTGAGCCGCATGCAGGCCGACGTGAAGCGCTGGATGGCTCGCTTCGAGGAGGCCCGCGAGTTCGACAAGGACGCCCGGCAGCAGTACGTGAAGGACCGGCGCCAGGCACGCGGCGACTCGGGGTTCCTGGTCGACGCCAACCTGATCGGCACCTACATCGACATCCAGGAGGCGTTCCTCTACGCCCGCAACCCGGACTTCGACGTGTCACCCGGACCGGCGCACCGCATGCCGACGCCTGAGCAGCTGCGGGACATCGTGGAGTCGGACGAGCAGCTGATGGCCGAGCTGCAGCAGCAAGCAGAGCAGGACGCCATGGAGGTTGGCCGGCAGATCGCCGTGGAACAGACCGCTATGGGCGTTCCCCCTGAGCAGGCATTCCAGCAGGGGCAGCAGGCGCAGGAGAGCTACTTGGCCACCAACCCTGCCGACAAGCTCGTTGCGGACCAGGTGCTGAAGCTGCGCAAGCAGTACGCCAAGCGCTCGCGCGAGATGAAGCAGTTTGCAGAGACGCTGGAGGCCGTCGGCACCCAGATGTGGAAGGACGCGCAGTTGAAGCGCCGCGGCCGTCCTTGGGTCCGTTCGTCGCTCACCATCGGCCCCGGCGTGCTGAAGGCGACGTGGCAGGAGCGCACCGAGATCTCGCCCGAGACGCAGACCGCGATCAACGACCTGCAGCAGAACATCGCCCGGGCCAAGGCGCTGCAGAAGGAGCTGGAAGACGGCACCGCCGGCTATGGCGCCCGTGCGTGGGACACGGTCAAGGGCGTGTTCGGGAACAACGAGGAAGCCAAGGTCGCCGATCTGGAGCGCCAGTTGGCCGCCATCCAGAATGGGGCCGAGCGAGTGGTCGCCCGCGGCTACGCGATCGACAACGTGGCCGGCGAGAACTTCCAGGTGGCACCTGGCTTCACCATCGCCAACCACGTCGATGCGCCCTGGAACGCCGAGATCTCCTATCCATCCTATGAGGACGCGCTGGCCGAGCATGGCCCGTATCTGGCGCAGTTCGACAAGGACGGCAACGCCGAGAACATCCTGCGCAAGGCCGTCCGCTACGCACCGCGCAAGCCCTGCATGGGCAAGAACGAGAGCGTCGGCTTGACGGGCAACGCGGCCACGGCAGAGGAAGCCGATGCCTACACCACGAACACCGACGGCGGCGCCAATGGGTGTTACGTGCGCCGCATCGAGATCTGGGACGCGGAGAGCAACACCGTCCTGACCGCGATCACCGGCGTGCCGTTCTGGGTCAAGCCCGCCTTCAATCCGCCGGCCACGACCCGGTTCTACCCGTATTTCGTGATCTGCACGTCCGAGGTGGATGGCCAGCGCCACCCGCAGAGCCTGGTCAGCCGTTCGACCAAGCTCATGGACGAGTACAACCGCATCGGTTCGGCCGAGACCGAGCATCGCCGCCGCATCAAGCCAAAGACGGCGTTCCACGCGGGCGCGATGGAGGCGGAAGAGGCGGCCAAGCTCGCCAAGGCGGACATCGGCGAGATGGTCGCACTCAACGTCACCCAGCCGAACGCGGACTTGCGCACGCTGCTGGTGCCGATCACCTACGCACAGATGGACCCGGCGGTTTACGACCGCACGCGCATCCTGGCCGAGCTGGAGCGCATCTGGGGCGTGCAGGAAGCGCTGACTGGCTCAATCAACACGGCCAAGACCGCCACCGAGGCGGACATTCAGCAGCAGGGTTTCCAGGCGCGCAGCAGCAGCCGCCGCGACAACATGGAATCGGTCCTGAGCGAGCTGGCCGAATACACCTGCCAGATCGCCCGCGTCTACCTGACCGACGAGGACGTGCGCTTTATTGCTGGTCCAACCGCATTCTGGCCGCCCTACATGGGGCCGGATGACCTGGCCGAGTTCGTCCGCATCGAGATCCGCGCAGGGTCGTCGGGTAAGCCGAACACCGCGATGGAGCGCCAGTCGTGGGCCAACCTGCTACCGCTGCTGCAGACCGGTATTACCCAGATCGGCCAGCTGCGCGGCGCGTCGCCCGACGCGATCGCCGACGCGCTGGAGCAGCTGATGCGCCTGACTGCAGAGCGCAGCGGCGAGCGCTTCGACATCGACCAGCTCATCCCCCAGAACGACGGCACTCAGCCGGCCATGCCCGCACAGGCCGTGCCCGGCAGCGCGTCGCCTCCGCACGGTGGGAACGCCGGCCAACAGCCGCCGGTTCCGCCCGCGCCTCCCGGTGGCTCTCCGGCCGCCGATCCCCTCGCAGCAGCCTGATAGGAGCAACACATGAACCACAGCATCACTTCTGCATGTTCCCCGGCCGAGGAATTCGAGGCTGAAGGATTGCGCGACCGTCTGCGCGTGACTGAAAGCCAGATCGCGCAGCTGGAGTACGCGATCGCCCAGCTTTCCAGCCGGCTGTCCCCAGTTCTCCGCCCGGAACTGGTCGATCCGAAGTCCGATGCATGCGCTAACACGCCCCAGCCGACTCGCAGCCCATTGGCACAGGAGGCGCATAGCCAGGGCCTGCGCATCTACCAGGCGCACCGCGACCTGTACTCCATCGAACAGCGGCTTGCCCTGTGATGGGTAGCGCCCCGCGTCACCACCCACTGACGCTCGCCATCTGGCGGGCATTCGCAACCTGGAGCAAGTGATGAACGAGAAAGTCACCCCGCCGTCTCCCGCTGAGTTCACCTTCGGACTGGGCTTCGGCAGCGCGCTGGATCACCTGAAGGAGGGCCGCCGCGTGGCCCGCGATGGCTGGAACGGGAAGGGCATGTTCGTGTACCTCGTGCCCCCGGCCAGCTACGCCGTCCAGACCGGCGCGGCGAAGGCCCATTTCGGCGAAGGCTCGATGGTTCCGTACAACGCCTACTTCGCCATCAAGAACGTCAACGACACCGTCAGCACCTGGGTTCCGAGCGTCAACGACTGCCTGGCAGATGACTGGTATGTGCTGCAGGAGGAGGGCTGATCCATGCACGTCGAAGCCGATAACCCGGCGACCGCGCCGGACACCACCCCGACCGACCAGCCCGCCGACGTGATGGCGGCGCTGGATGCCGGCATCGCCGCTGCTGATGCTGAAACGGCGCCTGCCGCTGAGACCGCGCCCGTCGAAACTCCTTCGGCCGATGCCACCACGCCGCCGGCAGAAGACCCGGCCGCAGCTCTGCCCGCTGATGGCCAGCCGCCGGCCCAGCCGCAGGAAGGCGCACCGCCGGCCGATGGTCAGCCTCCTGCTGCTGAAGGTGAGCAGCAGCCCGACGCCGACACCGAGGCGGAGATCACCGCCCTTGGCCTGAAGGAGAAGTCCGCCGAGCGGTTCCGCGGCATGGCCGCCGAGATCAAGGAGCTGGCTCCGCTGCGCGAGGCCATGAAGGCGGCCGGCATCGAGGACGTGGCCCGTCTGCCCGAGCTGGTCCAGCGCTCGCAGGTCGGCGAGGACATGGTGAAGATGGTCATGGACACCGGCGCCAGCCCCGAGCAGTACGGCATGGCGCTCGACTACCTGGGCCTGATCGGCAAGGCGCAGCAGGGCGATCTGGTCGCAGCCGAGAAGGCCTACGAGGTTATGGGCAAGGAGTATGCCGCGCTCGCCAAGATGCTGGGCAAGGAGGCGCCCGGCATCCACGACCCGCTGGCCAACCACCAGGACCTGCGCGCCGAGGTTGAAGCCGGCGACCTGCCGCGCGCCCGTGCCGTCGAGATTGCCGGGCAGCGCGACCGCGCAGCCTACACAGGAAGCGTCGATCGACAGCGCACCGAGAGCCAGCAGGCGGCGGAGCAGGCTGAACAGCGAGGCATTAGCTGGCTGACGCGTTTCGACGCACGGATGAGCAGTGAAGATCCTGACTATGCGGCGAAGCGCCCGGTGCTGGATCAGGCTGTCCGCGAGATCCGCGCAAAGTTCCATCCAAGCGAATGGGCGGATGAGACGACGCTTGCCTATTCCAGGATCAAACTCCCGACGCCCGCGGCAGCGCCGGCCGTTGTCGCACCCACCGCGCCAGCCCAGCCGCGCCCGGGTCCGGTGCGCCCGAGCGGCCCGCGTCCGGCGATGGACCCGACCACCTTCGCCAGCCCGATGGACGCGCTGGAGTACGGCATCCAGCAGGCCACCAACGGCTGAGCAGAGCCAAGTTCTGTCCTGACAAGACCCCGCTCCGGCGGGGTTTCTTGTGTCCGTTGACGCATCCCGCGACAAGGGCAATCTGGCCCTGCGGCTGACAACCGCGCCACGCAGCAGTACGCCGGAGTCGCGCCCGGTAGGGCAGTGAGAGGCCTCGCCCCCCTCGAACGTGGATGGAAGCAAGACACCCATTCCCCTTCGAGGACACCCTCATGCCGTTCACCACCGCGCAGATTGCGCAGGGCGCGAACTATTCGCTCGAGTCCTACGCGACCAACGATCCGATCGACCAGATCAACATCGCCCACACCACCCTGGACCTGCTGGTCAGCAATAAGGAGGTGTCGTACTTCGGTAACGGCATCTACAACGAGAAGCTGTTCATCTCGAACGACAGCAACTACCAGAACTACAGCGGCGCCGACCAGGTCACCTACAACGAACGTGACCCGAACCGCTTCGCCAAGTTCCAGTACTACAGCAACCACGAGGGCTTCTGGTTCGATGAAGACCGCCTGATCGCGGCCGGCATCACCATCGATGACTCCGGCGCCGGCGTTCCCTCCTCGTCGGAGAAGGAGCAGCTGGTCAACCTGCTGCAGTCGAGCTGGACCGCCATGAAGAATGGCCTGCAGGAAGGCCTGGCGCTGGAAACCCTGCAGAACGGTTCGCAGTCGGCCAAGGCCGTTCCGGGCCTGGACCACATCGTCTCGACCACCCCGGGCACCGGCGATATCGTCGGCGGCATCAATGCCAGCACCAGCACCTACTGGCGCAACAACGCCAGCATGGCTATCGCCTCGGGCGGCATCGTCGCAGCGCTGGACGCCATGTGGGACGCGTGCATCCGCTACGGCGGCGCCATGCCGACCGACATCCGTTGCGGCCAGGCGTTCCTCAACGCCTACAAGGCTGAGACCACCACCAAGGTCGACCGGCAGATCATCGTCAACCAGCAAGGCGGTACCGGCATGGATCCGTCGATCACCCGCGTGTTCTACAAGGGCATCGAGCTGATCTGGGATCCGACCTTCGAGCTGCTGGACGCTCGCCTGGGCGCGATCACCTACCCGTGGACCAAGCGCTGCTACCTGCTCAACCGCAACTTCATCAAGTTCCGCCCGCTGAAGGGCCACTGGATGAAGAAGCGCAAGCCGGAAAAGCTGCCGGACCGCTACGTGACCTACTACGCGCAGACCAACAAGTACGGCATGACGGCCAAGAAGCGCAACGTCCACGCCGTGCTGTCCATCGCCTGATCGGGCATGGCCTGATCCGAGCGTCCCGGCTCCGGCCGGGCGCTCATGGGAACCCCATCCGGCTACAGGAGCCATCCCCATGAAGTCCACCCCGATCACCAATACCGCGTTCAAGACCGGCAACAGCCCGTTCCTGCGCGGCGGCAGCGCCACCTTCTCCAACTTCGCCGACACCGCCGCAACGCTGCAGGGCTCGGATACCGAGACCGGCACGTACACCACGCTGGCAACCCTGGCTGCAAACGGGCAGACCGAGGTCCAGAACCTGCCGCAGTGGATCAAGTTGTCCGCTGCCGGCACCGTCTACATGGCGGCTGGCTGACCTTCCGCGGCCTCTACACGGGGCCGCTCACCCATTCCCGAGGAGGGAACATGAGCAAGGAAACCATCATCGTCCCGGTAGTGCAGGCGACGATCCAGCGCAGCGAGTACGTCACGATCTCCGACTCGTTCCCAAAGCATGAGCTGCCGATCCTGGAGCTGATCCACGGCGAGGACAACGTGGTCGTGACCGACCCGGACTACTTCGCGTTCGAGCTGCCGAACAACGCCACGCAGGAATTGCAGCGTCTCTACACCAAGTACACCGACAAGTACCGGCCGGTGGTGGACCAGGTGTTCCCGCGCGGCGCCCGCGACGTCGCTTCTGAGCTGGGCATGGATGTCGGCAAGGACACCTTCAGCAAGCAGTCCGAGGCTGTGATCGAAAGCCGACTGCCGCCGCGCCCGACCGCAGCCGCCAGCCTGAGCCGTCCCGCGCCGGAAGACGATGGCGACGACCAGCCCGAGCTGACCCATGCCGAGTTGCGCGAAGAGCTGACCCGCCTGGGCATCGAACACAAGGGCAACGCGCCGAAGGCCGAACTGCAGGCGCTGTACGACGCCGCGCAGGCCGGCGCCGGCACCCTGGGCGGCTGATCGCCAGCACCACGCGGTAACCCGACGGGCTGGGGAAACCCGGCCCGTCTCCACAAGAGGGCTCTCATGAGCATCACCGACGGCATCCAGTGCGCTTGCTCCAGCACCGACGGGAACGCCACGCTGGCAGAGCTGCGCAAGCGGCTGATGATCCGGCTGGGCTTCGCCGCGCAGGCGAACAACCCGCCGCCGGGCATGAAGGAGCTGCTCAACGACTTCCTGCATAGCGCGCAGGTGGCGCTGTTCCGACGTCCCACTGGTGAGTTCCGCAACGAGCGCTGGTTCTCCTGGCCGTTGGTGGCCGGTCAGCGCCTCTACGACTATCCGGACAACGACGAGAAGAACGGCCCGCAGAACTGCCCAGCCACTCTGGACCCGCGCAAGGTGACTTGGGTGGGCCGCGAGCGTGATGGCGTCTGGGCAGAGATGCACCAGGGCATCAACCCGCGCAGCTACACGACCAGCGAGCTGACCGGCCTCCCGCAGCGGTTCGAGTTCCGCAACTGCATCGAGATCTGGCCGGCTCCGGACGAGACGCTGGGCAATCTGGTCATCAAGGGCAAGTTCGACCTCAACCGATTCACCGATGACACGGACAAGACCACGATCGACAGCGAGATCGTGTTCCTGCTGGCGCTGGCCAACGGCAAGGCCCACTACCGGCAGGCTGACGCGCAGACCTACATCCAGCAGCTGGAGGTGATGATCGCCAACCTCGTTGCCGGGACTCATTCCACTGCGCGGTACATTCCCGGGCCGCCGGCGGGGGAGGGCGTCTACGTTCCGCCGCGGCCAGAGGTGCCGTTCCCATGACTGGACGTATCGTCACGCTCAACGCGGCGAAGGGCGGCATCAACCGTCTGCGTGTGAAGGGTGGGGCGGACCCCGCCACGCTGTACGACCTCGTCAACGGCTACGTGGATCAGGCGGGCGTACTGCGGTCTCGTCCGGGCACCCAGAACATGGTGACCCTGCCGGCCGGCGCGACGAAGGGCATGTGCGCCTATGACGGCAAGCTGATCGTCTTCAGCCACACCCCGCAGACCATACCTGCCAGCACACCTGGTGTGGAGTGCGAGGTGCTGAGGCATCCGTCGCTGCCGGAGATGCCGATCAAGGACATCCACTTCGCTGGCCCGTTCCTGGGCTACCTGTATGTAGTTCCCGAGTTCGACAACGGGGACGTGTTCCACTACTGGCTGCAGCGCGGCACGACGTGGGCGCCGAACACGGTCTACCTGCCGGGCGCGATCGTGACGCCGACCAACCCCAACGGCATCGCCTACCAGCTCGACAGCGGTACAGCCACGTACCCCGTATGGCTGCGCAACCTCGCGCGCGCGCTGGGTGACAAGGTCGTGCCTACGGTCGACAACGGCTACTACTACACGGTGACGGACGTGTTCGGCCCCGCGCCGCGCTCCGGCGCCACTGAACCTTCGTGGCCGGTTGCGCCTGGCGCAACGGTGTTTGAGGACAGCGACGTGGCAAATCCGACGCCGATCGCGGGCGAGGAGTCCGGGAATCAGCTCCCGCCAGACATCACCGACCGCTATGGCAGCAGGGGCAGCCGGAGCTCGACCACGCAGGAGGCGCAGTAATGGCGGCTCCATTCTGGCAAGCGGGCACCCTGTACCTTCCTGGTGATCTGGTTCAGCCAGTCACGCAGCCGCCGCCGAACAACCCGCAGGTGGCAAACGGCAACTTCGCCGGCGGTGCGACGGGGTGGACGTTCTCCGGTGACGCTTCCTACACGCCGACGAATGGCTACGGCGGTGGCGGATGTGTGCAGCTTCCCGGAAACAAGCCGGATGGCGTCGCACTGAACAACACGATGCTCGACGTTCCTGTCGGCGGCCAGCTCACCGCAACTTCTCTGATCCAGCAGGGTGCGTCAGTGGCGGGCGCGACTGCGGGCTGGACCGAGATCCGCTGGTACGACGGGCTGAACACCTTGCTCCAGACGGACAAGGGCAACGTTGTCGATAGCGGGTCAGGCGGGGCCTGGCACCCGTCCACCGTCGTCGGCACGAGGCCGGCAGCAGCTGCCTACGCGCGCGCGGGCATCCATCTGACATCCGTCGCAGACCACAACCACGAGATTTTCGGCGACAACCTGAGCGTCAGCGGCGCCAGCGCGGGGCTGCCTGACGGGCTGGTATACAAGGCCGTGCAGGTCGAATCTGGTTTCTCGGGCAGCAGCGAACCGGCCTGGCCGGGCATCCTGGGCCAGCAGGTCATCGACAACGAAGTCATCTGGGAGGCGGTCACCACCAGCCGCGTGACTTGGACGGCAGCGCCGCGGTACGTGAGCGGCGCCACCGAACCGACTTGGCCAACCGACATCGGCGCTATGGTGCAGGACGGTACGCTGAACTGGCGCGCGATCTCGCGGCGGGTCGAGGACGAGAAATGCCCGCAGTCCAAGGTGGTGGCCATCGTCGCCTCGAAGGTGTTCGCCGCCGACAAGGACATCGTGCGTTTCAGCGCCACGGCCAACCCGCTGGACTGGTCCACGGCAGACGATGCCGGGTATCTGCCGACGGGCCTGCAGCAGGCGAACGCCAACGACATTGCGGTGCTGGCGCCCTACCGGGCGAACCTGGCCCCGATGAACGCAAGCAGCTTCCAGAACTGGCAGGTCGACCCTGATCCAGCGTCGATGGCGCTGCTGGATCAGATGGATGGTATCGGTTCGATCTGGCCGAAAGCTGCCGTCCCGGTGTCGAACGACCTGTTCTACCTGTCGCAGCTCGGCGTGCGCACGGTGGGCATCGCCAACGCCGCGGAGAACCTCGCAGCAGGCGACGTGGGTGCGCCGATCGATGACCTCGTGCGGGCCGCGCTCCGCGTATCCAGCGGCAACGGGTCGAAGGTCATCGGCACGTACTACCCGGGCGCGGGCCAGTACTGGCTGGCCTTCAGTGAGTACCCTCAGGCGCCGCTGTCTCTGTCCGGCGGCATCGACGGCGATGCGTATCTGAACGAGATTGTCGATGCGCGATACATCGCGCTGGGTGGCGTTACCCCATACCGCTTCGAGGTGGTAGCGGGAAGCCTGCCCACCGGCATCACGATGAACCAGAATTCGGGGGTGTTGAGCGGTTCCTTCGCCCAGAAAGGCAACTTCGCCTGGACGGTCAGGGTTACGGACGCCCTTGGCGAAGCGGTGCAGCTGGACGATCAGACCTTCATCTGCAACCTGCTGTGGAACTTCACTACGTGGTTCGCTGGTGGGGCATATGCATCGAACTACGGAGCGGGCAGGGTTATCTGGTCCGACCATTGGCAGCGCTTCATCAGCTGCACAGGCCCTGGTCGCAAGATCAGCACCGACGGGATCACCTGGGTTCCGAACGGGACCGGTGACTACTTGGGCGTAGCGGAGAACCCTGCTACCAACCGCCTCGTGTGCGCGCAGAACAACAACCAGATCTACACCTCCGACGACGGTGGAACCACGGTTACCTTGCGGGCCACGAAGTCTGATTTCAGCGCATCGACGGTGCGGTTCGTGAACGGACAGTTCACTGCATCGCTGAACGTGCAGATGACCGTTGGTGGCGCTGACGGCGTTGTCTGGAGTGATGGCCCGTCATTCTCCAGCACGCTCGGCGTGCGCCCTGCATGGGAATACATCGAGCATCTCGGCTTGTTCCTGTTCGTACAGGGGTCAAATGGCACCACAGGGACATCCACCAGCGCACTGGGTCCTTACACGCTGACCGGGACGATCCCCGGATGGTCCGGCAGCACGTCGGTGAAGATCCTGTACATCAAGCGCACGAGGCGGACTTTCATCCTCACGGCTGGGCTGATCCGCGAGCGCCTTGATAACGGGACCTATGTGAACCGGCTGAGTGCGCCGGGCCTCAGCATCACTGACGCCGTCGACATCCCGGAGATGGGCGCCATCGTCGCGGTCGGCTCTGGAGGCCAACCCAGTACCGCGGTGAGCGTCGATGGCGGCACCACCTGGACGCGCTACAACGGCCTGAACTCCTTCCGGCTGCTGGCCTGGTCCGAGCCATTGAAGAAGATCGTGGCGATCGGCCAGAACGTGGCCAGCTATGCCACGCCGGCATGCGAGGTATGAGATGACCAACACGACCTGTTACGTCTACACCATGCGAGGCACCGGCAAGCAGGGCGCCTGGAGCCGCTATCTCTTCCCGTTCTCCGTGGATGCCTTCGCCCAGCTGGGGAATGATCTCTACATCCGGCACGGCGACGAGATCAGCAAGGTCTCCGAGTACGCCGTCGGTGATGACGTTGGGGGTTCCACGATCCTGTTCGGCGGCACTGTTCAGTGGCCCTGGCTAGACTTCGGAACCCCTGGGGTGACCAAGATGATGGAGGGTTTCGACATCGTGAGCCAGGGCACGCCCAGCATCAGCATCGGCTACGACCAGCGGAACCTTGCCGCGTTCACCGAGCCGTACACGGTCGATCCCGATACGCTGCCGGGCGGGGTGATCCCGTTCCCGATGTCGGCGCCGACCTTCAGCCTGCGTGTAGACTTCGCGCCGGGCAAGAAGTGGGCGCTGACGCAGGCGTCGCTGAGCTTCTTCGACCTGGGCAACGGGCCATGACCGTCATCGCCTCCACTGACGTCCTAATCGAGGATCTCGCGTACTTGGCGAGGAACATGCGCCCGGACGAGATCGCGCAGGACTTGGCCATGACCGGCGCAGCCGAATACGACCCTCAGCAGGCGATCCTGAAGATGGCGGCAGTACTTGGGCCGAAGTTCGTCCTGCTGGCCGACAACGTGCCAGTGGTGGCCGGCGGCTTCTGGCAGGTCCGTCCGGGCGTATGGGAGGGCTGGCAGCTCGGCACGATGGCCGGCTGGGAGAAACACTGGCGCGCCATCACCAAGATCACGCGCAGGCTCAACGACAAGATGCTGGCGCAGGCCGGCGTGCACCGCCTGCAGCTGTACGGCGTGGCCGGCCGCGACAAGACGTTCGAATGGTACGAGCGTTCGCTGGGCTACCGCCGAGAAGCCACCCTCAGCCGCTACTGCGCCAATGGCGCTGACGCGGTTCTGTTTGCACGCACCAAGGAGACAGGCTGATGGCCGGCGGCGGCAATATCGGCAAGGGCAACTGGGCAGACCCGACCGGGCTCATTCAGAAGTCCGGCGCCAGCAAGTTCCTCGACCCGCTGGGCCTGACCAAGACGGCCAAGCAGGGCGAGTCGGCTGCGGACGTGGCCGCGCGCATGGAGATGGAACGCCAGGAGCGGATCCGGGAGGCCCAGGGCCGCATCAACCAGGTGTTCGACAACCCGCGCCGCGCAAGGGACATCGCGGATTTCGTAACCGCGACGCGCACGAAGCTGATGGACGATCTGAATCGCCAGAACGTGGACGCGCAACGGGAACTGAAGTTCTCTTTGGCCCGTGGTGGCTTGAACGGCGGTAGCGTCGCTGTGGACCAGAACCGTCGCCTGAGCGACGACTACAACCGTGGCGCGCTGACGGTGGAGAGCCGCGCGCAGGGTGCCGGTGCCCAGCTGGAAGCAGCCGACCAGGACCAGCGTGCGCGCCTGATTCAGCTGGCTACCTCGGGCCTCGACGCAAACACCGGGGCTCAGCAGGCCGCGGCTGGCCTGCGCTCCAACTTGGAGGCCGCCCGTTCGACGGCATTCGGCGAAGACTTGGCAGACCAGTTCGGCGGCATCGGAGCATTCGTCAAGCAGCGCAGGGACGAGGCCAATAGGCGTGAGGCGACCCGCATCTCGCAGGTCAACTTGTACGGCGGCGGCTACGGCGGCTACGGAGGATAAGCATGGGTCAGTTCATTCCAATCGCCTTGGCAGTCGCCGGCACCGCAATGCAGCAGGCTGAGACCGCGCGCGTCGCACGCAAGCAGGACCAGGCCACTGCCCAGAGCTTGCTCAACCAGTCGCGTCGTCAGCAGGAGGCTGACACCAAGGTCAACGAGCAGATCGCCAAGACCGAGGCCAGCACGTCCGCAGACGAGCGGGCGCAGGCGCTGTCGCAGTTCACCCAACAGCTGCAGCGTAGTCGCAAGCAGGCCGTGGCAGGGCTGGAGTCTCCGATCGGCGGCCAGGCATTTCAGGCTGATACCGGCGCGGCGCGCACCGGGGCCGATTCCGCAGCCGCTCGAACGGCGGACCTGATGGCGCGCATCGAAGCGCCTCGGCTGCAGCGGCAGGATGAGGCATTCGACTATGGCCGGTTGGCAACGGACATCGACGGGCTTTCGCGAGAAGCTGCTGGACAGAGCTTCATCGACCAGTTGCGCCTGAGGAACATCCGGCGCAGGCCAGGCATGGATCTGCTGTCCGGTGGGCTGATGGCAGCCGGTGGGGCTATGGCAGCCGGTGGGGCTATGGCAGGCGGCGGGGCGGCAGCAGCTCCAAGCGCGATGGCGAGTTTCGGCAACAACACGGATGCCCTCTACGAGTTGCCCGGCGCACGTCCGCGCTACGGCATCCCCCGCGGCAGCGTACTGGGATACTGACATGGCGAACGGATACATGCGCGCAGGCGCGGCACTCGGGGATGCGCTGTTCGGCAACGGCCGGGCCGCCTACAACGATCAGATGAACACCGAGTACAAGCTCGCCTACGCGCTGGAGCAGGCTCGCCAAGCCCGCAATGCACGCGTACTGGGCGACCAGAACGTCGCCTCGCGGCAGGGCCTGACGGCCGACCTCATCGGACGGGCACGGGCTGGTGACGTGGACGCCCTAAACCAGTTGACTGCGTACGGACTGACCGCGAACGAAAAGGTCGACCTTGGCACACTCGGCCAATCGCAGGACTTTGCAATGCGCCAAGCGGTCTACGACCGGGCCACCCTTGGGGACCTGGCGGGGGCCGGCGCCGCGTCGTTGGGACTCACCACCAAGCCGCTGGAGATGACCAAGATCGCGGGCGACGTCGCCTACAACCCGTACGCGCAGCCGGACCAGTCCGTCAACGTGACCCCGCTCGGCGAGGCTGCCATAGGGCAGCGCAATGCCTCGGCAGCGTCGAGCTACGCGACCGCAGCGCGCACGCGGCAGGCGATGGGGTTGGACGCGGCCAAATACGCAGATCAGCGCAGCGCCGGCACTCTCGGCGATCCGCCGCGTGGGTCAGCCAAGCCACCGAGCGCTGCTGAGATGAAGGCGCAGCAAGCCAACGCGACCAAGACTGCGCAGCTCGGCAACGTCAACCGAGGCCTGGCGCGCATCGAGGCGGCACTGGGGAACCTCGGAGGTCCGTTCGTAGACACTGGCCCGATCGATCAGTATCTGGTCCGCAACACCGAGGCTGGGCAAGAGCTGGACGCCGCCGTCGGCGCGATCCAGAACTCGATGCTGGCATTGACCCGTGTCCCGGGTGTTGGCTCGCAGTCGGATCTGGAGGCAAGGATCGCAGCGCTTCAGTACCCCTCGCTGTCCAACGCTCCTGGTGTGAATGCCAGGACCCTGAAGCAGCTGAAGGACTTCGTGCAGGAGCTTCAGGGCATCGGCGTGGAGGCATCGGGCACCTTGGGCGATGCGCCTCCCTCGGCCGTTCCTCGTGGCCCTGGTCTTCCCGCAGCTGGTGGTCCGGCGCCGGGCACTGTGCGCAATGGTTACCGATTCCGTGGCGGCAATCCCGCCGACCGTAACGCGTGGGAGAAGATCTGATGGCCGGTCCGCTGCCGTGGGAAGAGTATCAGCAGCTGCAGGCCAAGCCGGCGCCGCGCGCGCCACAGCCAGCGGAGGAGGTTGGGCCTTGGACGGAGTATCAGGACATCCCGACGCTCGGCACGGTCCAGGCCCTGCCGCCTGACTTCTCCGAGGTCACCGGCAGCGTTTCCAGCACCGCCGATGGACGGCAGGCGGACGGCTGGAAGGCAGGTATCCCGCGCGACCTGGCGTTCGGCGCTCGTTCGGTGCTACAGGGCATCGGAAGCCTGCTGGGTGCGGTTGGTGGCGACGCCCTCGGCGCACTGGAGACCAAGATCACCGGCCGCCCCGTGGCCAGCTTCCGCGACAACGCCGCGACGCTGGGCGACGCCCTCGGACTGCCCAAGGCGCAGACCTCCGGCGATCGTGTCCTCGGTGACATTGGCGAGGCGCTGACCGGTACCGGCCTGACGCTTGGCGGTGGTGCGGCGTTGGGAGCTGGTCGATCCGTCGTCCCGACGCTGGCCCGCGCTGCGCCTGCGCCACAGCTTGCGCCGACTCTGGGCGAGCGGGCGGCTGAGGTGCTGACGGCCCAGCCCATCCTTCAGACGGCCAGTGCTGCTACCGGCGCTGGTGCCAGCTCTGCAGCAAGGGAGAACGGGGCGGGAGTGCTCGGCCAGACTGCAGCGGGCGTGTTGGGTAGCTTGGCACCCGCATCAATCACTGCTGGTGCACCGGCGGCCTTGCGTGGCGCCTTCCGAGGAGGCGAGGCGAACCGACAGGCGCTCGGTGATGCCATTAGGGATTTTGACGTTCTCGGAGCAACGCCATCTGTTGGGCAAGGAACTGGCAGCTGGGCGCGTCAGGGCATCGAGAGCGTACTGAGTGGGACGCCCACCAGTGGCGGCGTGATGCGCCGCTTTGCTGAGGCGCAGAACGAGCAGATCGGTAGCGGCTTGGCAGACGTCAGCAATCAGCTGGCCAGGAACATCAGCGGCGAGCGTGCTGGCCGTGCGATCGAGCGCGGTGTCCAGACGTTCTCCAAGAACACGAACGCCATGCGCAAGGCGCTCTACTGGCAGGCTGACCAGCACATCCCCAGCGATACGCCGATCGGTGTGTCGAACACCCAGCGGGCGCTTGCCGACCTCACCACGCCTATTGCAGGCGCTGAGGCAACCACCGGCGCCCAGATCAGCCCCAAGATCCAGCAGATGGCCGAGAACCTGGCCCAGGACGTAGCAGCAGCGCAGCAGGCCGGTCTCGCTGGCATCCCCTATGAGGCCGTGAAGCGGATTCGCAGCCAGATCGGTGAGGAGCTGTCTGATTTCTCGCTGTCCACTGATCGGCCGACGGCACAGCTGAAGCGCCTTTACGGCTCCTTGTCTCAGGACCTGGAGGCTGCCGCTCAGGCACAGGGTCCGAGCGCGGTGGCCGCAGTCCGCCGCGCCAACGACTACTTCAAGGCGTCGGCCGATCGACTGGAAACGCTGGAGCGCGTGGTCGACAAGAACGGTGGCCCCGAAAAGGTGTTCCAGGCGGCAATGTCTGGAACGAAGGACGGCGCGACGACGCTGCGCGCGGTGATGCGCTCGCTGCCCGAAGACGGCCAGAAGGCGGTCAGCGCTGCGGTTATCAAGCGCATGGGCCTGGCCAATCCGGGGGCTCAGAACGCGGCCGGCGATGCCTTCAGCCCGAACACCTTCTTGACGAACTGGAGCGGCCTAAGCCCCGAAGCGCGCCGGACCCTGTTCGGGCGATACGGCGCCGGCTTCAGCGAGGACATGGACAAGATCGCCCGTGTGGCGGATCGAATCAAAACAGGATCGGAGGTGTATCGAAACCCAAGCGGAACGGTGAACCGCGGGGCAGCCTTTGCATATCCCGCGACCATTGGCGGCCTCGTGATCACCGGGCAAATCGGACCGGCGGCCATGACCGTGGGTGGGGGAGCCTTGGCGAATGGATTGGCGCGTGCCATGACGAACCCAAAGTTCGTGAAGTGGCTGGCCCGCTCGACTGAACTTCCGATCGGTGCGCTTCCTGCGCAGCTCAACGTCTTGAAGCGAATGTCTGCAGAGAACGATGACGAATCTATTGCAGATGTCGCCGAAGCGCTCGCCGCATCAAGCGAAGGGGGCGCTGAGGAGCCACAGCAGTAGATAGCCACCGCAGGCGACAATGCCGACCAGGAGCAGGGCCAGCGACGTGGGGATCCAGAAACGATCCCACCACGTGAGTGGATACTTCTCGTCGAAGGCCCGGTCCTTGTCTTTGCGAACAATCTTCGCCCACGCCTTTTCAGGCTGGAACTGGCCTGCGTCTTTGAATCGATCGTCGGTCATCGCGGGATCCTCATCAGTGCCTTCATTGCTGCGTTTCGGATAAGAAGGGCCCCAACGAATCCGGCATGGTCGCCGTCCTTCTTGATGCCCATCAAGATGCTTGTAGCTGCGACCCGCGTGTTCGGGTCGATGTTCGAGTCATCAGCGACCGCAGCAAGATAGTCGACCGGATCGCTGTTGTAGCGCGGATCTGGGCCAGGGATTCCGGTCCCGCTGAGCATCCTCACGTAGTCGCGCTCAAGCGCTCCTTGCGACAGGCCAAGGATCGCCAGCGTCTTGAGCCACTTCCTAATGTGCATCAGGAAGGAGATCACCCAGATCGCGAACAAGGTGGCGATGAATCCCCACCCGCGCTCGCCTGGTCGCAGGAACAGGCTGAGCAAAGCCGCCAACCCCACATCGAAGAGAAGTCCAAGAGCAAAGGACTTCAGCATCTGGATCTTGGCGAAGGTTCCCATCAGCGGTCCTCCCATCCTTGGTCGTTGCTCATTACTTCGCCTTCTTGTCTCTGGACGCTTTCGTGCGCGCACCCAGTTCGTCAGCCGCTGAGGTGATTCCTCTGCTTAGGAACAGCTTCGCCGTTACGTTTTGCAGGTCTCTTTCTGCATCTTCCCGAAGCGATAGATAGAACGCTACCGCCTCTCCCAGCGATGCCCACTCAGGGAGACCAGGCGGGGGCGTCCATTTTCCGATCACGCTGCCTTTAGGAAGCCCAGCCTTCTCCGAGGACCACTGAAGTTGCTGCATTGGGACCAGCTCCGCGTCGATGAACGCAAGTTGCTCCCGCCCCCGCCTCCAATCCGCGATCAACTGGCTGAATTCAACGTCCTCCGGATCCTCTTGGGCGGTTGCCAAGCTTTCCTCGAGCCTGGCGACGATCTCGGCGTTGAGGGATCGGCCCATCTCCTTAGCTTTCTCTTCTAGCTTGGCCCGGAGGTCTTCCCCCATTCGCAGCGGGTAAGGCTTGGTCTGGTGACGATCGTTCATTGAGCCATTGTGGATGCCCAATTGATCCATCGCAAAAGAATCCACTTGACATCCACAAATTGTGGATATCAAATAGATTCTACAGCGTCACGGCAACACATCAGAACGTCCGTTGACGCTTCCTCAGGTTGCCGCACTCTGGCTGCAACCCAGCCGATAGGAGGTAGCAAATGCGCAAGAGCGATGAACAGGTAGTGGTCGGATACCGGATTCCGCGATCGGTCGCGGACTGGCTCCGCGAGAAGGCAAAGCGTGAAGATCGCAGCCAGAACTGGGTGTTGAACCGAATGCTGCGCCAGGCGATGGAAGCCGAGGTTCAGGAGAAGGCTGCATGAACGGGCTCGATCACGCTTCCGAAGTAGTGGTGCTCGCCGGTGAGCACGTGATGACCGACAGCAGGACCGTCGCCAAGAGCTTCGGGAAGCCCCATCGCAGCGTGCTGCGCGCCTATCGCAACTTGGAGTGTTCCGAAGGCTTCAGACTGCACAATTTTGTGCAGTGCTTGGAAATCAATGACTTGGCTAATGGAAAGCCAGAGCCGGTGATCCAGATGACCAAGGACGGCTTCATGTTCCTGGTCATGGGCTTCACCGGAAAGGAGGCGGCGAAAGCCAAGGAAGCCTTCATCGCCGCCTTCAACGAGATGGCTGAGTTCATCCAGTCTCAGGCGAATGCAGCCTTGAAGCACTGGGAGGTTGCCTATCTGGAGTACCGGCACGATCAGGATCATGCATCGCGGTGCGGCCGCGACCTGTCGGTGTGGCGTAGCAGGAAACTGGTGCATCTTGCGCGGCTCGAAAGCCTCGACCCACAGATCAAGCTTCCTTTGATCGGCAGGGAGGCAGCATGAGCAACGTCATCGAAATCCGCAGTTCGAGATCGCCGTCCTCATATGACGCCTACGAGGCAACTGGACATGGGCACGCTGCCCAGATCTTCTTTGACATCAAGCAGGTCGGATCTGACGGGGCAATTCGCATTGCCGCCGAGGCGCTCGCCCATGACATGAGCGATCCACAGAGCATGGAGGAACGCGAGGCAGAGCTTCGAGCGTTCATCACTACGCTGTTCGATGTTCTTGTGCAGGGCGATTCGCAAGCTTAGATGCGGCCTAGCTGGTCTAAGAATCTGCCCAATTTAGGTGAGGGTAGGTGGTCGTGTATGTTGGTTCCGTGGGGCGAGCTTCATGTCCCCCAATCGAAAAGGAGAAGCCCCAGGGCGGCAACCCCGGGGCTTCAGTTGGAAACATCTGGAGGAGGCTTCCATGCAGCAGGCTACAGGACAGGCACTGTCTGTCAACTTTCCGGCACATCACGGGGTTTGCGACTGCTGCCAGAGGGCAGCGTCGTGGCACCGGCGCGAGGCCATTCGGGGGCAGAGGTCCACCCCCGCCGGCTCGTTCCACTATCAGATCTGCTTCGAGTGCCTCGGAGAGATCGAGGCGCTTCCGGAGGAACAGCGGGAGGCCTGCTACTTGTTCGCGCTGGTCCGCCATGCCAGGACTTATTCTGAGGAATTCGGTGGTTTTCTCGCTCAGTGGTTCAGCGTCGAATTCCCGGAGGCCAAGCGGGCCGCGTGATGCATGGCTGGCGAGCTGAGCGCCTGAGGCTTAGCCCATAGGCCTGCGGGCGGGTGAAGTCATGGTTGTCCCCCCGCCGTAGACGTAATCGTGTGCCGCTGCACGCGCGACTTTCGCTGCTTCACTCGTATTCACCGTCTGGCCAGGCGTGGCGAGCGCTCGGCTAATGGTGTGAACGAAGATCTGTTCAGCCATGCGATCTGCAACTTGCTGTTTTGCGTGATCCATTTCCATCTCCTTGGTAGCCCCGGCCAATCCAGGGCCTAGCCAGATGGTAGCACCGGCCGCAAGGCTGGCCGGTGCTGATAGGGCGGGCAGGGTTGACCGTTAGTCTTCCGCGAGCGCCGCGCTCAGTCCGTCTTCAAGCAAAGCGTTTACGTGAGCTTCGGCGTCCACGACCGTACCGTCTTCGAGCAACTTCTTGAAGTAGTCGTTGGGGATACGCTTGACTTCACAAGTCGGTGGGTTGCGGAAGATTAGAACCTCCACGCCTTGGCTGAGCTCGACGGCGAAGTGAACGCCGTCAGGAATGCCGTAATGCTCGAAATCGGAAAAAATGAACGACTTTGCGTACTTTTTCATTGCAATTCCTGTTGCTAGTTTGTGGTCGCCGAGGAAATAGAGCATGAAGCGGTGCGGTGTCTCGTCTCTATTTTAACCGTGCTACCTGATTAGTCCGTTGATGGCGCCCGGCGCGGGAGTAGGGTGACCTCTCCTACCGAGAGGAGAGGTCACGTGTACAACAACAATCCGTACATCCCGTCATGGCGGCTGTGGGTCATTCACCTTGCGGCGAAATTCGCTGGCGTGCTGGTGCACGTGCAAGGAATGCCCTATGGAAGCCGAAGCAAGAGATTCATTGAAGCGAATGATCCGCAAGGCTGAGCGGCTGATCACTCCTCAATGGTTCTTTTAAGCCACGCACCATTTTGATCGCTGAATCCAGCCCAAGACGCTACGTCCAGCTTTGCCACGAAGACGTTATCGTTGCCATCAAGGCACTTCACCAGATCGTCTCTGATCTGAGGGGCCGTCTGGACACTTGAGATTATCCAGACGGACCCTTGCATGTTCCAACTCTTGGGGTATGCCTGGAGCTTCGTGCGGATGCACTCGTAGTTCTGCCCCATCTTGTGTAGGTCGTAACTGACCAAATAAGCACTCATTCCACTCTCCATGTTGGTGCCCCCTGTGGGCAGCCGGAATATAGCCTCGGCCCGTCTCCCAATTGTTGAGACTGCCGGCGTCCGTTGATGCTCCCGCCGCCCCGGGCAGCATGACCCCATCACACACGGGGGAGCGGGCATGAGCGCCCTGGCATATGCGGTACAGCTGGTGAAGAAGTGGGAGGGGTGCCGCTTGGAGGCCTACCCCGACCCCGCCACCGGCGGAGCGCCATGGACCATCGGCTACGGCGCGACCGGTCCTGGCATCGAAAAGGGCGTCCGTTGGAGCCAGAAGCAGGCCGACGACCGGCTGGCCCTCGATCTGGACCGGTTCGCCAAGGGCGTGCGGTCGGCGCTGCGACGGCCGGCAACCGACCGGCAACTGGGGGCGATGGTCAGCCTGGCCTACAACATCGGCGTCTCTGCATTCCGCAGCTCGACCCTGCTGAAGCTGTTCAACGCCGGCGATGTAGCGGGAGCTGCGGCTCAATTTCCGCGGTGGAACAGGGCAAACGGCAGGGTCATGCAGGGCCTGTCCAACCGCCGAGCCGATGAGCGCCGCGTGTTCGAAGGTCAGGGCGGGAGCGCATGAGCATGGAAGCCCAGCCGAGCCAGGACGGCCGCACCCGTATTTCACTCGGCCCGGTCGAGAAATGGATCGCTGGCGCTTTCGCCAGCTTCATGATCGCCGGCGGCTACTGGCTGATCAGCTCCATGCAGGCCGTGCTGACGCAGCAGCAGGTCACGAACCAGCAGATGGCGACGGTGCAGCAGCAGCTGCAGACCTTCAACACGCAGCTGGCCGACGTTCCGGCGCTGAAGCTGGAGCTGGCCAAGCAGGCCGTGCAGGTCGAGCAGAACAAGCAGGACATCAAGGAGCTGAAGCAGCTCAGGGGGCTGAAATGAAGGTCGAGCTGATCGACGGGTGGCGCCGCGCATGGAAGCTGGCCTCGGTATGGGTGTTCGGCCTGGTGTGCCTGTTCCCGGACATGTACGACGCGATCGCCGCCATGGGCTGGATGGACGAGCTGCCCGAGCCGGCGAAGTGGTCGATCCGTGTGCTTGGCGCGGTCGGCGTGGTGGCCCGTGTGCTGAAGGCCCGGAGGCGTTCCGATGCAAATCCCTGACCCGATCCGGCCGTATGCGGACCTGATGCGCTGGGGCCTTGCGGCGCTGCTTGCCGGCGGCCTGTTCGTGGCCGGCTGCCAGCGTGGTGAGGATCGTCAGGCTGCGGCCGACCAGGAGCAGATCGGCGCGGTGCAGCGCCAGCTCGACGGCGCACGCGCCGAGGCGGCCGAGAACCTGCGTGCGGCCAACGCCGCCGGCGAACTGCTGCAGGAGGTCAACCGGCAGACCCAGGCATCGATCGATGCTGCCGAGGCAGCGCGCAAGGCCTCCGACGCTGCGGCCCGCCGTGCTGAAGCGGCGGCGGCCGAGGGCCAGCGCCGGGCCACCGCGGCGGAGAAGGCGTTGCAGGCGGCCAAGATGAAACCGGTATGCCGGTCCCAATTGGAGATGCAGCTGTGCGATTCCATCCCCTTGCTCTGATCCTGCTGTTGCCGCTGTGCGGCTTCGGCACCTGTTCGAAGAAGCCCGAGCAGCCGAAACTGCCCGAGGTGGTTCGTCTCACCGTGGAAAAATCGGTGCCGGTCGATGCACGGCTGACCAAGCCCTGCCCGACCAAGCGCGCGGAGTCGCGCACGGTAGAGGCGGTGGTGGAGGCCTACAACGCCAACCTGGAGACGCTGCAGGACTGCAACAACCGCATGGGCGAGATCCGCGCACTGGGACGGTAATGGCGAAGCAGCGCGTCCCACTCCATCAGAACCCACGCTCGTTCACCACGGTGGAGGAGGGCGCGACGAAGGGTGCTCAGGTAGGCGTCGACCTGAGGGGCCCAGACGGGACGGTGCTGCGCCCGGACCAGATCATCAACCCGGCAACGTCCACCGACCCGAACGCCACCCGTTGGACGGTGTGGAAGCTGATCCGCGAGGTGCCTGCGAATCTGGTCAAGATCGCCGCCCTGGTCGGCAAGGGTTTTGCGGTCCGAAGGGGCGACGGCGAATGGGCGCTGCGCACCCTGCAGGAGGGGGCAGGCATCGACATCACCAACCCCGATGGCGAGGGCGGCAACCCCGCGATCGGACTGGAAGACGTCCCCAACTCTGGCGCCGGAACCCTGCTGGCAATCACGGTTGATTCCAAGGGGCGCGTCGTAGGACGGAGGGACGCGACGATCACCGGCACCGCTCAGCAAATCGATGTGGCGAACGGGGATGCGTCGGCTGGGTTGCCGACCCTGTCGCTTGCCGCTGAGGTGTTGGCCTCTCTGGATCTGGCCGACAGCGCCGTGCAAGAGGTTGTAGCGGGCGCCGGGATCGATGTGGACAACACGGACCCGCGTAGGCCCGTCGTCAGCGCCACTGGCGGCGGTGGGTTTGTCCCGTACTTCATCCCTGACGGGCAGACGTTCGTTGTTCCGGCCTACCAGCAGGCGCTTTTCACCCTTCCTATCGAATTCGGGACCGGCTCCAGTATCGAACTGGACGGCGTCCTTGTGGAGGTTTCCTGATGTTCGTTCTTACCAATACCGCTGGCGCTTCGGCCACGACCCCGCCTGCAAGCAAGACGACGCTGTTTGTTGATGCCAGCGGCGTTCCGTCCACGAAAAACAACGGCGGAACGGTTACCCCGCTGCTGACTGGCCCTGCTGCGGCGCTCGCTTACCAGCCACTAGACTCTGACCTGACCGGCATCGCGGGGCTCACCTACGCCGCCGACAAGTCGATCTACTACACCGGCTCGGCGTGGGCTACCTACGACCTCACCGCAGCAGGCCGCGCCCTCTCCGGTGTAGCTGGCACTGCCAACACCTTCCCATACTTCTCAGCGGCGAACGTGGTCACGCTGGGTTCGGTTGGAACTACAGGTCTGGCGTCTCTTGCAGCTGCCAATGCTGCTGCTGGGCGTACGGCTATCGGTGCGGCGGCTGACTCGGCTGTTGTCCACAACACTGGCGATGAGTCTGGATTGGCAGGAATGAAGTCATGGACCGGTCGTCACCTGTGGACAATCGGAACTGTCGGGTCAATCGGATACGAAACGCCTGCTGCCGTTATTGGAATCGTCCTCCGGTCCGGAGATACGGCTGGTTCTGCGTTCACGCGAATGGATATTCGCGCGACATCCACCACGCTTCAGCTCGGTGCGGGTGCGTCAGCAACAACGAATGCACCTACGAACTTCCTGAATGTGACACCTAATTTCATTGGCCCGTCATCCGACAATACGATGTCAGGAGCATCTGCATCTCAGAGGTATACGCAGCTCTTCGCGGTTAACACGACCGTGAGCAGTTCCGACGCCCGCCTGAAAACCGAGCCTCGTCAGCTGCGGGATGCTGAGTTCAGGGCGGCGTCGGCAATTGCCCGACTCCCGGCCGTGTGGCGTTGGCTGAACCGTGTGCACGGCGACGAGAACTGCGAGCCTGAAGGTCGCGAGGCCCGCAAGCACTTCGGGCCGACCGTTCAGGCGGCCATCGCTGTGATGGAGGCCAATGGACTGGACCCGTTCGCCTACTCGTTCATCTGCTACGACGAGTGGGAAGCCGAGCCGGAGCAGTGGCATGAGTGGGAGGCGGAGGTAGACCCCGAGACTGGCGAGGTCACCCGTGAGGCAGGGCGTGAACTGATCCAGCCTGCCCGCGAGGCTGGTGACCGCTACAGCTTCCGGAAGGAGGAGCTGCTGTGCTTCATGGTCTCGGCGCTCGCGGCGGAGAACGACGTACAGGCGGCAAAGATCGAGGCGATGGACGCCCGGCTGGCAGCTCTTGAGGCGAGAACCTGACAGGTGGCGATCACGCTGCCGGCTGCAGTAGCTCTTCGCGGTTGTTCCGCGGCGTGTTCACCGCGCGGCTGACGCGGTAGGCCTCCATCGCCGGCGGCTCGCTGGCCAGCAGCATCGCCATCGCATCGTCCGGACTAGCGGCCATCCACTCATCGATCTGGCCGGCATGCAGCCACACCGGCATGCGGTCGTGAATGTCGGCCGAGACGCCGCTGCTGTCGCCGGTGATGATGGTGAAGGTGCCCAGGTTCCCCTCGGGCAGCAGGGGGCTGGTGTCCTCCCACAGGCCAGCGGCCAGTAGCGGCCCGGTGGCGTGGATGAACCAGGGATCTTTCTTCTCGTCGATCGGGCTGACCGACCACTCGTAGTAGCCGGCCATGGGGATAACGCAGCGGCGCTTCTTGAACGCTGACCGGAACGCCGGCTTGGTGGCCACCGTCTCGATCCGGGCGTTGATGGTCGATCCCTGCAGGCCCTTGGCCTTGGCCCAGAACGGCAGCAGGCCCCAGGCCAACCGGGTCACCTGCCGGCCTTCGCCCCGGTCCAGGATCACCGATGCGCGCTGTGTCGGCGCGAGGTTGTAGCTGGGCTGGATCTCGGCCAGGCCGGGGGCAAGGTCAGCCAGCCCCGGCTGGCCGAAGTCGATCACGGGGAGCTGGACGAATCGGCCGCACATGGGCGGATCGTAGGCTGAGAGAGTGTATCCGGCGCGTGTATTACGGATAGCTAAGTTGTTGATAACCTTCGAAAGTTACTTGACTGCGCAGTTTGGATGGGCATCCCATAAGTTATTGATCCGCGCGCCGATGCTGGAACCCTTGCAGCACAAAGGATTGCCGAATTTCACTACATTTGGCGTTGACGAGGCTGAACCGCCTCACTATCTTGTGGCCGTCGGGATTTCCCGGCCACCGTCGGGGCAATAAAAAGCCCCACCTAGTTGGCGCTAGGCAGGGCGGTGTTACGCAAGCAGTGCCGAGCAGTGGCAACAACTTACCTAGAAGTAACGGAGCGAATCATACGCCGTATGTCATATGTGTCAATCAGTCGTTACTAACGATTTGTGACGTGCGTCGTAGTTCCGCTAGTTGAGGCCATGGCTTTGCCTGCAACACAAGAGGCTAAGTCCACATGACCAGGAACACCCAGCAGCTGTCGCTGCATCTCATCCATCGCCAGATGGAGAACACCCTCATTGAGCAGCGCAAGCTCGATGGGTACATCAATGCCACTGCCATGTGTCAGGCAGTGGGCAAGCTCTTCGCGGACTACCGGCGCCTGGGTTCAACCCAGGCCTTCCTGACCGAGCTTTCCGACGATATGGGAATTCCCATATCGGTTCTTGTTCAGTCAGTTAGGGGCGGGCAGGGTGCCCAGGGAACCTGGGTTCATCCCGATGCCGCAGTGCATTTGGCCCAGTGGTTGTCCCCGAAATTTGCGGTAGCGGTAGCTAAGTGGGTGCGCGAGTGGCTGTCCGGTCGGCAGCCCAATGGTGCACCGGCGCCGGGCCTGCCTCCTCACATTCAGCGCTATCTGGCGAACAAGGACAAGGTCCCTTATACCCACTTCTCGATCCTGAGTGAGCTGGCAATTACCTTGATAGCCCCGCTGGAATCGCGCGGGTACACGCTGCCTGAACACATGGTTCCGGACATCTCAGAAGGGAAGATGTTCGCGAGGTGGCTGCGTGAGCAGGGAGTTGATACCTCCAAGATGCCGACTTACAAACATCGCTATGCAGACGGCCGTGTCTGCGACGCAAAGATGTATCCGGTCGGCTATTTGCACGCATTCCGCCTTCACTTCAATGAGGTCTGGCTGCCCAACAAGGCCCACCAGTATTTCCGCGAGCGCGATCCTACGGCTTTGCCTTTCCTCGACAAGATCCTGCTCGAGGCACCTGGCGTTCCGAAGCTTCCCGCTGCTTGAGCAATGCGCCCCGGCCAGCCCGGTCGGGGCGACCTTTCAGTAAGGCACACACTGAGGCTGACAATGTCATTGAGCAATGAGTGGGAAGACGAGCACCTGACACCGTCCGGTTGGGTGAGTGGTAGTTACAAGCATGATTTCGGACGCGAAGAGCGTCCTGTTCCGCTGGACGCCGTTCTAACGGTGCGCAAGCATGTCGTTGTGGGGGCCATTGGCGCATTGCCGCATGTTGATGTGAGTGAAACGAATCTCACGGATGACATTGGCCTGATCGCTTCTCTCCGCAAGACGTTCGGCGAGCCGAAGTTCGGTTGTTGAGCAAGCCCGAGCCGGGTCGTTCTCGATGCGACCCGGCTTGGAGTAGGGCGCTTTCCTCGATCAACTTCGAATGATTCAGGAACGTGGGCGGGGCATTCGCAGGATCTGCGACGGCCGGTCGTATCCTTCCGGCCATGCGATCCTCCCACGGCTTCCGCACCGCCCCGATCCCCGCTGGCTGGGTCCAGACCGGTGAGCGCTGGGCGCTCTGGTACAACGGCCGGGAGACGGCCAGCGTCACGCCCGATGGCGGTCCTGGGGTCAGGCTATGGATGGAAGGCCAGAAGATGTGGCAGGTGAAGGAAGTGCGCGCCGCCAACGTCCGGCAGGCGAAGCGCTACGCCGAGCGCTGGTGTGCGGCCAGGCTGTATCCCGAGCTGCCGCTGCGTGAGGCCGTCGCCCGGTTGACCGACAGCACCCCGATCCAACCGGAGCCGCCATTGCCCGGCCTGCCTCCGACCCGCGAGCAGCAGCAACAGGCCCGGCGTCTGGCCGAGGCCGGGGCAAGAGAAATCGAGCGGATCAAGGCGGCGCTTGAGCCGCGCAAGCCGCCGGCAGAGACGAAACCCCGAGCGAGGGACGTCCGCACCAAGGCGTGGCTGAGGGCAGGGCTGGAGCAGATGCGGCGGGGCGTGTAGGCATCATCCGGCCCGCAGCTTCACCACGTTGCCATCGCGCAGGCCATCGAGGTAATCCGCCCAGACCTGCATCATCCGCACGCGCTCCTGCAGGTGCGATGTGCGGTTGTAGGCCCGGCCGTTGGGATCCTTCACCGCGTGAGCAAGCTGGTGCTCGATGATGTCCGGGCGGAAGTGCAGGACCTCGTCCAGAATGGTGCGAGCCGTCGCGCGGAAGCCATGGCCGGTCATCATTGTGCGGTCGTAACCCATGTTGCGCAGCGCCGCGGTAACGGCGTTCTCCGACATCGGGCGTTTGGAATCGCGGGCGCCAGAGAACACCCACTTGTGCCGGCCGGTGATCGGCTTGATGTCCTCCAGGATCTCCAGCGCCTGCCTGGACAGCGGCACCAAATGTGCAGCACGCATCTTCATCTTGCTGGCAGGGATGGTCCACACGGCCGCGTCGAGGTCGAATTCCTCCCATTCCGCATGTCGCAGTTCGCCAGGACGCAGAAACACCAGCGGCGCCAGGCGCAGCGCCGCGCGGGTGATGGCAGATCCGCTGTATGCCTCGATCGAGCGCAGCAGGCCACCCAGCTGCACTGGGTCGGTAATCGCTGCGTGGTGGGCTTCCTTCGGCGGCGCGAGCGCTCCTTTCAGGTCGGCAACCGGGTTTCGCTCGGCGCGGCCGGTGGCTACGGCGTAGCGCATGATCTGGCCGCAGTTCTGCATGATCCGGTGCGCGGATTCGATTGCGCCGCGTTCCTCGATGCGTCGGGCCACCCGAAGGAAGTCCGGCGCGGTGAGGTCCGCAACGGAGCGTGACCCGATCCAGGGGAATACGTCGTTCTTCATCCAGGCTTCGACCTTCTCCGCATAGCTGGGCACCCAGGGGCGTGTGGCCAGCCACTCATTGGCAATGGTCTCGAAGCTGTCCGAGCCGAGGGCGGAGTGGGCGAGGGCGGCAGCCTTCTTCTGCGCGCCCGGGTCGACGCCTCGGGCCAGCAGCCGGCGGGCTTCGTCCCGGGCCTCGCGCGCGCGCGCCAAGGAGACATCCGGGTAAAGCCCGATCGACAGCAGCTTCTCCTTTCCGCCGATGCGGTACTTCCAGCGCCAGCTGCGCGCGCCGGTCGGGGTGAGGTAGAGATACAGGCCGCCGCCGTCGGTGATCTTCTGCGGCTTGTCGCTGGGCTTGGCGCGCCTGATGGCTGCGTCGGTCAGAGGCATTGGGGGTATCACTTCAGTGGGTGCGGTCGGATACCCCTTGATATACCCCCACCGTCTCATGGATTGAAACGGATTGCCCCGGTCTGCTGCGGACAATAAAAAAGCCCGGAAACCCTTGTGATGCGGGGGTTTCCGGGCTTCTCCGGTCCTTGACGGACCGTTCGTTGGTGGAGGTGGGCGGAATTGAACCGCCGTCCGAAGGCACTCCATCCCCAGCACTACATGCTTAGCTCACCGTTGGATCTCGTCCCCGAACAGCACGGTGCGCAAAGCGCATCCGGGAACCAGCCTGTTGTGTTCTAGTGCCGGACTGACAGGCAGCCGTCCAGCGCGATTCCATGATAGTGACTCTACACCGCGAGCATGGACACAAGCGGTTTCGAGGCTTAGGCCTTAAGCGGCCAGAGCGTAGTTGTCGTCGTTGGCAACTAGAGTTTTGCAGCTGGATTTACGAGGAAAGCTACCCCCTCGGCATGCGCCAGGCGACTTCACAACCCCCGTCGAAACCAATGCACCCCCGGTTTCTTCAAGTATTGCAAGGCTTTCAGGCCCTTGGTTGACCAAATGTTGACCAAGAGCCCGCCTAACGAAGTGGATGGTACGGCAATCTTCCTGAACAGTCACGCGGCAAGTCATTTCTGTTCATCTTCACTTGCTGAACAATCGCAGCGTATGCGACGCTCTGGCCGGACGCTTAAGGGGCAAGGAGCTCCGGCATGTCGGTCACGCAATTGCTGGGACCAAGCAGCTACCTGTCTTACCTCGGTAAGGCGGGTGACGGCTGTGACGCCAACACGCACAAGGCAAGGGTGGAGTTTGAGCCTGGAACGCCAGTCGATGCCTATGTGAAGGTTTATGACGAAGGTGACGCGCCCAAGGGTCTCGTCAATGAACTGATCGGCTACGTCTTGGCGAAGCATGCCGACATCGATGTGCCGGTGCGATCCGCGATCATGTTGTTGTCGAGTGCCCAGACGGGCTACCTGCCTGATGGGTTCAGGCCGATGAAGGACGCGAGCGGCAGCGTCGTGGCGTGGTGCGTCGAGGACGTTGGCGGCAACACTCCAAAGCAGGCCTTTAGATGGACAGAAGAGCAGGGACTAGAAGCACTTCGTGATGACCTAAAGAAGTGGCAGAAGCTGGTTGATGTGGTTGCATTGGATGCTTGGGTACTCAATGAGGATCGGAATCTCGGAAACCTCGTCCGGATGGCGCCTGGGAAGTATGCTGTCATTGATCACGGCCGGGTCTGTACGGGGAACGCGTGGGCTGTTCCGTTGGATAGAGCTCGTGTGAGTCACACGAATAAGCTGGCTCTCGCCGCTTGGGACTCTCATGACGTCGAGCAGGCTCCTGCGAAAGTCAGATCCGAAGTTCTCAGCGCATTTGAGGCTCATGCAACCGTTCTTGCCAAGGCGGATCTCGACCTGTTGGAGTGGCTGCCCCGTCTTGTGGAGGGGCTAGAGGAACAAGACGTGAAGGATTTCCTGCAGCAGCGCGCAACTTCCGTCCCGAAACACTACAAGACAGCATTCCAGGTGCTGCTATGAATCTGACAAGTCTACTCAGGACGTCCAATTCGAGTGCTGGCCAGGCCGTTGAAGGTGTGTGGCAGAACATTCGCTGGCTGCCTGATGCGGCCACAGGTGAAGTATTGAACCTTGGCGTCCGGTTCAGGGCAGGCAATGGACAGAGCATAGTGCGCCTGATCGACTCATTCGATAGGGTCAAATGTCTTTATGACGCAAGCGTGGCAAGCGATGCGCAGTTTCTCGTGAGGGTCGTCGGTGACGCATTGGCGGCTGGATTCGATATACCAGCAACTGGCATCTTCCTCAGCGAGGAAAAATACGCCTCCGGAACCGACGCCCGTGCAGTTGTCGAAGACCTATTTTTCCGAACCGTTCCGCTGGCCCGCGCGCGCGCGGAGGCAGAGCGCGGTGGAAAGGGGCTGAAAACGGAGCCGAATGACGCCATCAGAAGTATCGTATTTGACGAGCTACGGCGAATCTCCGGACTTCGCGCTGAGACCATCATTCGCGGGGAGAACCAATTCGAGGTTAGAGAGCCCGGGAAGACTCACTACCTAGATATTCCACTCCAGTCCAATCGGGCGCTCGGTACGATCGTCTCGGCAAGGTTCGCCAAAAGGAAGGATGCCGAGCTAAGGCTCTTGCGCGCAGACAACGATCTGCAGATTGCAAAGCGTGTCTACCAAGGAGATCGGATGCTGATGTACGTGGTTCGACATGATTCAGGAGCTGCGGCAGCCGAGCGGTTTGATGAGCTGCTGGATGATTTCTCATGGAAATTCAGCAGGGTCGGAGTAGAGATGAAGAGCTACTCTGATCCTCTGCTCGTTGCCGAAGACGTGGTCACTGACATGTTGGCCGCCTAATAGGAGCTCGATTTGGACGGACAGCTAGACAGCGAACCTGATGCGCCCATTGAGGACTTGGGTGAGTTTGGGAGCTCGGGCTGGTATCGACGGATCAGAGCAGATCTCTATGCTGCCGCGAAGCGCCTATTCGCCTTTCAGCGGGAAAGGGAATGCGAGCGCCACTTTCTCTTAGCGGCAATCCGTAGGACGCTTTCTCTGGAGATGGCGTTCCGCCAAGCTGTTGACTCAAAGAACGGTCAAATGGCTATGACCATTGTCAGGTTGAATCTTGATACCTTGGCCAGGACATACGCAATTTACTGGGCCGAACAGACTCCCGGTCTGACGGCGGAGGAGTTTGCTAGGAGTGTCGCATCGGGTGTGAGTATCAAGGATATGAAGCTTCGTGGGGCAAAGGAAAAGGCTAGCGATCGATGGCTGATAGATCAGATTAAGCCCTTGGCAGATTGGATCCCCGATGTCTATCGACGAACATCGGGTGCTATCCATTTCTCTGAATTTCACATCGCGCAGATGCTGCAGCAGTCCGAAAACAAGGGTGTGGAAGGGGACGGTTCCGTGCTCATAAGGCTGGCTCTTGGGCCGACGGATGAAGTGCGAAGCCCGACCCATTACCGCGAGGTTTCCCAAGCCTTTCTCCACATTACGATGATGTTGATCGCATTGCTAAAGCATAGGTGTGAGCTAGCCCATCTTGCCAGGCAATAAGGTCCAGACGGCCGCGGCCTTCGCACCAGCATCGGGGACCATCGACGGGATCCACCGGCCGTACTTCTTCGCCGTGATTGTCCAGTCCCGGTGGCCCATCTGACGGGCCACCCACATCACGTTCTCGCCAGCACTCAGCGCTTGTGAGGCGAAGGTGTGGCGCATCTGATACGGGTACCGGTACCGGATGCCAGCCTTGCGCAGCGCGCGCTGCCATTCGCCTGCGCGGATGCTCTGATCGGATCCGCTTCGATTCCAAGCGCGAGGCGCGCTACTACGAGCAGCTGAAACTGCGGCAGCAGGCGGGCGAGGTGCACTTCTGGCTTCGTCAGGTACCGATGCACCTGCCAGGCGGCACCAGGTACGTCTTGGACTTCCTGGTGTTCCTGCGCGACGGGAGTGTCGACTTCGTGGACGTGAAGGGGCGGGAGACGAAGGAATTCCGCATCAAGAAGCGCGAAGTGGAACACCACTACCCGATCAAGGTGCTGCTGGCATGAGCGGTTGGAGATCGAGCGTCAGCGCAGGCCGTACCCGGGTCGACCTCACCGAGGTCCCCACCACCGAGCTGCTACGGGAGATCGAGCGGCGCTGCTCAGCTGGTAGACCCTCGAAGGCCCAACCGCCTGCACAGGATCGGCCGTTCCCGACAAAGGCGCTCTGGGCCGAAGACAAGGTGAAGCAGGCACGTACGCGGCTTGCAGAGCTCCGCGCGCTGCCGGCGCCGGCAAGCGAGGCTGAGCGCGCCGCCCGTTCCGCCCAGGACGCTCAACTGGTCGCCGACGTCGTCAAGTACGACGGCATGGCCAAGGCATTCGCGAGGAAGGGTCAATGAAACCTGCAGAGCTCAAGGCGCGGTTCCCGACGGAGGCTGCGCTGTGCACCTGCCTGATCGACTGCCTGACCGCGGCCGGCGGCTGGGAGATATACCCCGAGACGGCCGGCTTCGACATCCTCGCTGTCTGGAAGGCCACCGGGCACCAGCTCGGCATTGAGGCGAAGCTGCAGCTCAACGCCAAGGTGGCCGATCAGATCCTGCCGGCGCACTGGAGCAACAACGACCAGCGGGGCCCGGACTTCAGGGCGGTGCTGGTGCCCTGCACGACGGAAGCGAACTACGGCATTGCACGGATGCTCGATGCGCTGGGTGTGCAGATCCTGGTGCCGGACAGCTGTACCAGCCGATGGAACCCTCAGCCGGGCGAGGGAATCCAGCGCGAAGTGCACCGGCACGGACTGCATCAGTCTGCACCATGGGACACGGCCGGCGGTGCCCTGAAAGAGTGGTGGGTCGCCACGGCATGGTTCGATTGGAACCCTACCCAGCGCTGCGAACTGCCCGAGTTCGTGCCGAAGGTCGCCGCCGGCGTGCCTGCACCGCTTCAGCTGACGCCGTGGAAGGTTGGCGCGCTGAAGGTGCTGGCCGACCTCGAGCTCGACGGATTCACCACTGCGAAGGGCGTCCGGGCCCATGGCGTGGATCCGCGCCGCTTCTGTGCGACCGACGGATGGCTGAAGCAGCTGGGCGGCGGGAAATGGGCCCGCGGGACTCTGCCGGCTTTCGAGGACCAGCACCCGGAGGCCTATGCCCAGGTGCTGGCCCAGGCGCGCGCCGCGCGCGCTGCAGCGGATCCCAAGATGACCCTGGAACAGAAGACATGAACGAAACCACTGTCGGTACAAGCGCGCTCGCAGCCGCGCGCGAGCTGGAGGTGGCGTTCCTCAAGGGCAAGAAGATCCCCTCCTGTGCCAACTGCAACGGCAAGGCGCGGGTGTGCTGGCCTGGCCGCGAGTCCCAGCTCGTACAGTTCCAGTGCCGGCGCTGCGGGCCGCGGGGAGCCATCTTCGACAGCAGCGCGCCAGTTCAGTGTGGCCGTTGTGGTACCGCCCCGGCTGGCCTGTTCCCGCGTGGCGCACAGATCCAGTGCTGCAGCTGCGGGGCATCCTCAGCCGTGTTCGTTGGCCAGGATCCCGCTGGTGTTCTGGCGGCTGCGCTGGATGCCTGGTGCCGCCGCGCGCCAATGCTTCCGCCGGCGGAGGACCACAGTGCAGGGCAGCGGCGCCGCGGCGCAGCCCCGGAAGGCTTCGACGACGAGGGCAAGGGCGACGTCCTGGAGCTGCTATCACGCCTGCTGGTCGGCGGGAGCTACCGCATGCCGGTTGAAGGGCGCAGCACCTTGGCACCGCTAGGCAGCAGCGACATTGCCGGCGCGGTCGGCTACATGCGTAATCCGCTGGAAAAGCACACCGCGCTCGCCGTAGCGACCAGGATGGGCCCCGCCGCGATCGCACGGCTCTCCCTCGCTGCCTACCGTCAGGTGGCCAAGGACGTGCGTGCAATGCGGCCGCGGCCTCTGGATCGCGGCAAGGCCGCGGATCGCTGGCGCCTTCGCCTGGTGATCTATGACGCGGCGCACGAGCTGGTGTGGCCGGAGCGGTGCCAGCCGTTCGCCGGCCTGGCCAAGTCCGCGAAGATGCGCAAGGGCAACTACATCAAGGCCCACAAGTGCGCCAGCGCCGTCCTTCAGGAGGCGCTGCATGGCGGGCGATTGGGCTTTCGAAGGGCGATGTGGTCGCGTTAGTCGCGTAGCGTCAGCGAATTCGCGAAGATCTCTGGCAGCATCGCCCACGCATCCCCAACCTTTTCAAGAGCTTCGATCAGACGCTGCCGAGCCTCCAGTGATGCCTCCGGATCCGTAGTGCGGCGGACGGCCTGATCTGCATCCAGATACTGACGGAACACGGGAACCACGTCGCGACTGAGTCGACGCACGATTGCAGGTCCGAACACCCAGCGCATCTTCGCGGTGAGCTGGTGCACCTGGAGGAATGTGAGGTTGGGGTTCTTGCCCCGTTCCAGCTCACCGAGGAGTTCTTCAAGATGTTCGTAGAGCCCGATGCGGCGATCGAATAGATCGAGCACTAGCTTCTTGCGCGCGGTTTCTGCCTGCTGCTGAGCAGTACGCCACTGGCGCCACGCGATCGAACCGACTGCAGCAGCGACGAGTATCTGCCCGATCGCAGTGAAGAGCTTGATCTGAAGTTCGGTCATGCCCAGTACGGTCTCAACCATTGCGACACCCTCCCTGTATTGGCCAGGATTATCACATTTGTTAAGGTTTGTTAGGGGCGCGTCGCGCGCTTCTCACCAAGAATCGGAGCAATTTGATGGCAGGGAACTTCAAGCTGGACGTGTTGTACGCCGTGGATACGGTTGCCTACCGCTACTACCAAGCTCGATATCAATTCGATGCCTACTTGCAGGGAGCGACTGCCGGCGCGGCAAGCACGAGCCACTATGGCGGTCTGGAGCAGGCACTAAAGGAGACGCTTAAGGAAATTGACCAGGCTGGCCGAGAATTCGTCTGGCTGAGACAGAGCCTGCCGGAGATCGAGAAAGCCTTCGGCAGCAACGCCAAGGTTGCTGCCATTCATTTGCTGGACGTGTTCAATCAACTGCACGAGCCTGTGGCCGGACTCAATGTTGACTGCATCACGTTTGAGCGCGTCACCGCCGATCTTGCAGCTGGCGCGGGCGCAGATGAGCCCGCGCTCAAGTCGTATCTAGATAGGTTGGAACAACGGAGGAAGAAGGATCTCGCAACCATTGACGGCATTGATGGTCCTCAAGGTTCGGTAGGCCAGGTTATGGATGAAGCTGTTCGAAGAGTGAAATCATTGATCTGATGGCTAGATTAGATGGGCGGCTCAGAGCATTCATCTAGCTGACCTCAGTTGTTCCTCATGAGGAAGAAAATTTCCTCATGAGGAACCGCAGTTGCCTCGGGAACCGAAAGTAGGTTTGAATTCCTACAGTGGGCGTTCTTATGGGCGTCTCAATTCAAAGGCCGTTGATTGACCAGGACGTGGGAGTCCGCTGGTCGATCAGCGGCCTTCTTGTTTGTGGGGTAGAGCAGTCCGGCAGCTCGCGTGGCTCATAACCACGAGGTCGGTGGTTCGAATCCACCTCCCGCTACCAAACGGCCGGTAGTCATGGCCACCACTCAAGCCAGCACGTAGGCCGTCGTGAGACGCGCCGCTGGTGTCCGCGCGACCTTGCAACCGCGGTAGTGGTGGGCCGTGCCGGCCTCCTTTCATTGGGGGAACCGCGGTGAGCATCAAAGAGCAGATCACAACGGACCTGGCGGTCGCAGGTTCGAAGATCGGAGCGGTTGTGAGCGTCACCGCTGCGACCTACTCGCCGGGTTACACCCTCAGCGACTGGGCCCTGATCGGAACGATCATCTTCACCACCGTCCAGACCTTCACCGTCATGGTGAAGAACTGGGGTGACTGGTCGGCCTGGTGGACTGCCCGCATGGGTACCGCAAGGCGATTCTGGGCGTGGATCCGCCGTCGTGGCTGACACCAAGCTCAGCACCAAGCAGGGCGTCGGCTTCGCTGCCGCACCGCTGGCGCTGGTCGGTGCGCTGGTCGCCGCCCTGGGCACGAACGATTCAGCCCACGAAGGGCGCCGCTACGTGCCGTACTACGACTCTGCCGGCATCCTGACTGTCTGCGCCGGCATCACAGGCCCATGGCCATGCGCAACGGCAACGCCAGCGATCGGGCTTCGGTCCTCAGCAAGATCGGCGCCTTCAACAAGGCCAACCCCGAGTTGGCCATCACCTCCAGCGGTCTGCAGCAGTCGATCAAGAACCGTGCCCGCTACAGCGCAAGGGCGGAGGCCGGAATCGTGCTCAACCCGAAGCTGGAGGCGCGGCTGAACAAAGCCGTGACGGAGTGATTGTTGGAACGTAGTGGCCCAATCGGATCAGTCGGGATGAAAGCAATGTGAAGGTGCCGGCGCTGGTGCCGGCGTTACCGATACAGGGGTCAGTAACCGATGGACAAGAAGGACTCGCAGGTAGTGGCCATTGGAGAAGGAAAGCAGGAGAAGGGCCAGCCCACGGACAGTGGTGCTGTTTTTCTTTCCCCTGCAACAGGCCTGGAGGTGGTGCCCAAGGCATCCAGGGGGCGGCATTCCCGCCGCCAGACGCTGGAGAAGGGCATGGAAGATGAGCGCCACAAGGCTCAGGTGGTCTCGATGGAGGCCTTTAAGGCAGGCCGGGTGGGGCAAATCCCCCCGGAAGTGCTGGACATGTATGACCAGCTGACCCGTGACCAGCACGCGCTGGTTCGGACCTCGATCGTCCTCCTGGCAGCCCTGCGGAGACGATTGGGCCTCTCGGATCTGTGACATCGGAAAAACGGGCCGCTACGGCGGCCCGTCTGCAAGCGCGCTATTGCAGTTCTGCTCGGACGACTTCAATTCTGCGTGCCGGGATGTAACTGAACATTTCATTCAGCTTTGTGCTATACGAGGGCTGCTCATGAGAGCGTCTTTCAAGGATGTGAAGGGCAATGAGTCAGGCAAAACTGATCTACAGCTTCTTCGTTCTCGCTGCAGGCGGACTAGCGTACATACCCTCGGCAAAAGCACTGACATGTGGGATCGGCTATGTAAACGGAGTTGCGCAAGACGTATGTTGGATCGATGAGGGATCCGGCGGCGGTGGAGGCGGCGGCGGCGGAGGTGGCCAGGGAGAAGTGGGGGGAGGTGACGGTGGCGGAGCTGATGGCGGCGGGGTGTGGGTCACGGTGCCGGGCTACCCCGATGTGCGGCTAAACCTCATCAAGAAAGAGGTGCGGGAATACACCCTTGGCTGTAGTGACGAGCCGATTCTTCGCCAACGGGCGATGCAGGTGGTCGTGATCAAGAAGCCATTGGCGGCCATTAAGGATGCCAAGGATACGTATACCTTGAAGCTGATGGCGACTGGCGAAAGCCAGAAGTTCTGGCGCACCAACGCAACTAGCTCCTTGCAGATGTCAGAAATCTCGGAGTGCGGAAAATGAACACAAAGATCATTGGCGCGGTCGCTCTGGTCGTAGTCGCTTCGATTATTGGTGGAGTTGTATACCGGTCAGGTCAGACCGATACGCGCTTGGTGGGCGCTGATGCGCCAGCGCGCGAGGTTACCCATTCAGATACGCAACCGGACGTGATGGTGCTGGAAAGCACACGGTCCCTTCCAGGCAAGGTCAGGGAGCGTGGTCCGCTTGATGGAGTTGAGCGGTTTGGTCAGTTACTTGATAGGCTCAAGTCGAGCAGCGTCGCTCCGGCTCAGCGCGCGCAGTATCTTTTGACAGCAGCTCAGGTCTGTGAGGGCGCGAGGGAGGGACGGCTGGGCAAGCGCACGGACGAGGCCAGTAGAACGTATGCCCAGTACACCAAGACGTTTTGTTCGGACTTCTCCGGCAGCTCGAATGAGTTTGCATTGGAGCTATTGAAGTATCCGGATAGCGACGTCGTAATAGCTCGCGAGTTGGCAAGCAGCGTGCCTCTTGAACGGGATACGGCCATTGCTGCCCAAGACATCGTTCTCAAGTCGCAGAATCCAGACGCTGTCTATAACGCTGCGGCCGCTTTGGCATCAGGAACTTGGGCGTTCGGGGTTGAGGTTGCTCAAAACCCGCAGGAGCGCTCAATGCTGCGTGAGGCGCAGTGGTTAGCCTCCCAGAGGCTGGCTTGTGATCTGTCAGGCGGTTGCGGCGCTGGAGGCATGACCTCGATGATTGAGTGCGCCTCGTACGGAATCTGCACGCCTGGAATGACGGTCTCTGAAGTGTTTGCACGCACCCAACCCGAGGCTAGGCTTGATCTCGCTGATCGGCTGTATGCGAGATTGATTGAGGCGAGGTCGGAACTCGTCGCTAAGTCCGCAGGCTAGTAGAGGACGCGAGTTCTGGAAGGGGCGGGTCAACTGGCTCGCCCCTTTTGGCGGCGAAATCTGCTGATTTGATCAATTCGTCAAATCGTTCAGGCAGTATGAGCGGCCGTTGGCGGGGACATGGAGCAAGAATGAACGCTGTGGAGCAGCATCTGGAGCAGTGGTATGCCGAAATAGGCCGTTTTTCGGTTGCCATGGGCGAGATTGAATGGGCCGTGTGGGAGTTCCAGGAGCTGCTCAACGTCCCGGGGCGGAAAAAGAAGAAGCGCTTCGCGGATCAGATTGAACACCTCAAGGAGGCAGTCGCGCACCGAAGCGGCGAGGTCGAGCTGAAGATCGCTGCCTTGGCGGAGGAGGCGGATCGCTTAAGAGACGTACGCAACTCCGTACTTCATTCCGGGGTGAGAGTACTGACGGGATTTGAGGAGTACCCCGATGATTCAGACATCGACGTTGATCGGGATTTCAATGCAGCAACCCTGAAGCTGCGTTTCGCCTCCTTCATCGATGACATGGACAAGCCCGACGTGCGCATAGGGTTGGACGAGCTGAAAGAACATGCGGCGAGCGCGATGCGACTCCGCTGGGATATGGTTCTTGCCGTCCTCACGTTGCAGTCTGGGCTGATGGAGCAGCGATGGCGGCAAAAGCGCGAGCGAAAGAAGGATCCGCGAGGGCTTCCTACAGGCTGACAGCATTAAAAGCTGGCAGGAAAGCTGGCAACTTGCTGCCAATCCATGCCCATTTCTGACCATGCAGCAGTTATGAACGAAAAAGCCCATCAAGCTAAGGCATTGATGGGCTTCATTATTTCCGCGGTTTGGAAACCGGCGCCGATGGCGTCACGGGGACAATGCACCCCCGGCTTCTTCAAGTTCTGCAAGGTACAAGGCCTGTTTCGTGTCGCCACGGCCAGTGCCTGCCCAACGCTGCCAATGCTACGCCAAAACAGCTGAACAGTCACCGTGGCAATCCACAACATGTTGTAGAGCCAGCGGCATAGCGGATTGGTAACGTCATTGGCACGAATTTGCGACACACTGGCGGCGACCATCCCAGCCGGGACAGACACGGAGACTGTGGGTGACCGATGCAAGCCAACAACGCAGCCTGCGGCAACTGATCGGGCCGGTCGGTGCCGACTACCAGCGGCGCGCACTGCCGCCCGGCTGGGTCTGGGTGGTGCTGGCGGTGTTGCTTGCGGCCACCGGGCTGACCGAACTGCCGGCCACCGCGGCCGCGGCACTGGTCGCCAGTGCGGTGGTGGTGCACTGGTCGCAGCGCGGTCGCATCCATTGGCTGGGCTGGCGCCTGCCGGGCCTGGCGGTGTTGGCGGCCCTGCTGTGGGGGCCGGAAGTGCTGTCGCAGTGGTTCGAGCACGGGCTGGCCGTGGTCCTGATGTCGCTGGCCAGCCTCAGCATCGGCGTACATGTGTGGCAGTCGCGGCAGATGGCGCGGCAGCTCCAGGGCGCGGCCGATTCGATGGATGACGCCCAGTTGCTGGCCCTGCTGCCGGCCGACGCGGCCCAGCTGGCACAGCGGTGGCGCGCCGGCGATGACCGGCATGCGCCGGAACTGGCGGTGGTGATGCATCTGGCCGTGATGCACGCCGCGCTGGCACCGCGCATGCGCGGGCAGGGCGTGCTGGCAGGGTGACCGGCAGGCAACTCCAGCGCCGACACGACTACGGCCCCGACAACGTCTTGCGCAGGTAGATCCGCTCGTGACCGGGTGGGCAGTCGGGCAGTCGCCCATACACGGTGTAACCCTGCCGCAGGTAGAAAACTTCGGCCTGCCAGTCGAAGGTATCCAGCATCACGTTGCGGGCGCCAAGCTGGCGCGCGGCGGCTTCTGCTTCCGCCAGCAGGCGCTGGCCGATGCCTTGCCCGCGCAGTTCCGGATCCACCCACAGCACATGCACCTGCAGCCAGCCGGCACAGACGTCGGCCAGCACACCACCGCGCAGCGCGCCGTGCTCGTCATGCCAGGCCAGGCGGACTGGAGTCTCATCGAGTGAATCGCCGCCGTGGGCCTGGTTGAAGGCCAGCAGGCGCGCGCACAACGTGCGCGTTTCATCGGCGCTGGCAGTCACCAGGGCGCCGATGGGGGCGGTCATGCGTCGCGGTTGCCGCGACGCATCACGCGCTGCTTCTCGATCGCCCAGTCGCGGTCCTTGGCGGCATCGCGCTTGTCGTGGGTCTGCTTGCCCTTGGCCAGCGCGATCTCGAGCTTGATCTTGTTCTTGCTCCAGTACATCGCGGTGGGCACGATCGTGTAGCCATCGCGCTCGACCTTGCCGACCAGCTTGTCGATCTCGCTACGGTGCAGCAGCAGCTTGCGCTCGCGGCGATCTTCGGCCACCACGTGGGTCGAGGCCTGGATCAACGGGGTGATCTGTGCGCCGATCAGGTAGATCTCGCCGCGCTTCACGTAGGCGTAGGCGTCGATGATGTTGCCGCGGCCGGCGCGGATCGACTTCACCTCCCAGCCCTGCAGGGCCAGGCCGGCCTCGAACCGTTCTTCGATGTGGTATTCGTGGCGGGCACGCTTGTTCAACGCGATGGTTTTGTTGGCCGTCGCGCTCTTTGCTTTATCCTTGCCGCTGTTCTTGCTCATTTCCGTATTGTCTCCGATTCGGGCCCGCCCGGTCGATTGCCGAAACGTCCTGTATTCATGCCAACTATCCGCCGCAGCGCCCTGGTCGAACATTCGGCCGCGCGCATGTTCGACCTGGTCAACGATGTCCAGGCCTATCCGAGCCGTTTCCGCTGGTGCTCGGCTGCCCAGATCCTGGAGCAGGGCGAGGACCGCCTGGTGGCGCGCCTTGACCTGGGCCTGGGTTCGTTCAGCACCTGGTTCCAGACGGAAAACACGCTGCGGCGCCCGTACAGCATCGATATGCAGCTGCGCGATGGCCCGTTCAAGCAGCTGCACGGCCGGTGGGAGTTCCATGCGCTGGCCGAGGACGCCTGCAAGGTCACTCTCACCCTGGAGTTCGAACCGAGCTCGCGCCTGCTTGGTCCCGCATTGGCGCTGGGCTTCCAGAGCCTGGCCGACCGCATGGTCAACGACTTCATCCGCGTCGCCGACGAGGCCTGAGCGATGATCGAGGTCGAGGTGGTACTGGCCTGGCCACAGCGGGTGCTGTCGCGCCGACTGAAACTGGAGGAGGGTGCCACCGTGGCCGACGCCATTGCCGCTGCGGCGCTGGAAGGCAGTGCCGTTTGTCCGGCCGCCGCCGTGCACGGCGTCCTGGCGCGTCCGCAGCAGGTGCTGCTGGATGGCGACCGCATCGAACTGCTGCGCCCGCTGCTGGCCGATCCAAAGGACAACCGCCGGCGTCGCGCGCTCGGCGGTTGATCCCGGCAACCCGTCGTTGCGGACGGGCAGGGGGCTCAGCGGCCCTTCTTCTTCTTGTCCTTCGGCAGGTTGCGGCCGAACTGGCGCACGGTCTGCTGGGCCAGGGCCTTGTCGTTGCCCGGGAAGTAGTCGCCTTCCCAACGGGTCACGGTGTCATTCTCGAAGAAGACCACGAAGTTCTTCACTTCGGTGCGGCCCAGGCGGTTCACGCGCTGGCTGGACGTGTAGTCCCAGCGTTGGGCGTGGAACGGGTCGGGAATGGACGGGGTGCCCAGCAGCGCGCTGACCTGCTGCTTGCTCTGCCCGACCTGCAGCTTGGCCACGGCATCTTCCCGGATCAGGTTGCCCTGATAGATGGGTTGCTTGTAGATGATGCCGCACCCGGTGGTGGACAGGGCGACGGCGGCGACCAACAGGAGATTGCGCATCGGGACTGGCGGTTGGGGAAATCAAACCGATGATACACTCCCGGCGTGCCACCGCGACCCAATCCGAGGCAGCTGGCGCTAAATCGCCAATGAACGGAGACCTATGGAAACCCACGACCTGCGTAAAGTCGGCCTGAAGGTGACCCATCCGCGGATGCGGATCCTGGCGCTGCTCGAACAGCGCAATGCCCAGCACCACCAGCACCACATGACCGCCGAGGACATCTACCGCCAGCTGCTCGAGCATGGCGACGAGATCGGCCTGGCGACCGTCTACCGGGTGCTGACCCAGTTCGAGGCTGCCGGCCTCGTGCTCAAGCACAATTTCGAGGGCGGCCAGGCCGTTTACGAACTGGACCGTGGTGGCCACCACGACCACATGGTCGACGTGGACAGCGGCAAGATCATCGAGTTCGAGAGCCATGAGATCGAGGAGCTGCAGCGCAAGATCGCGGCCGACCATGGCTACGAGCTGGAAGAGCACTCGCTGGTGCTGTACGTGCGCAAGAAGCGGAAGTAGGCCGTTCAGGCCCGCTGGATGCGACGAAACCCCGGGCCTGCCCGGGGTTTTTCGTTGCTTACGGTAGATTCCCGCCACGCCTGGATGATCCCATCAGGAGGTCCAGGTCCACCGCCTCGGCCATCGCCCGGTTCCCTGCATCACCCGGATGCAGGTGATCGCCGGAGTCGTAGGCGGCGGCCATCCGTAACGGCTCGGCCGGGTCGCGCAGCGCCGCGTCCAGGTCGATCACCGCTTCGAACGGGCTGTCCGTACGCAGCCAGGCATTGAGTTGCCGCCGCAGGGCATCCTTGTCCGGGTGGTAGTAGTCGTCCAGCGGCGTGCCGGGCAGGGCACCAGCGAATGGTGGCAGGGTGGCGCCGATTATCCGCACACCACGCCTGCGGGCCTGTTCTGCCAGGGTGCGATAGCCCGCCTGCAGTTCGGCCAGCGTTGGCCTGGCCTGGCCCCGGGCGAACGCGGTGCCGGGCCAGCTGATGTCGTTGATGCCGATCAGCACGATGACGCTCGCCACGCCGGGTTGATCCAGTGCGTCGCGCTGGAAGCGGGCCAGGGCGGACTCACCCATGCCGTCGCTCAGCAGCCGATTGCCGGAAATGCCCGCATTGACCACCGCCACCCCGCGCGGGGCCAGCCGCGCGGCCAGGTGGTCGGTCCAGCGCTGGTCCTGGTCGAGGCTGGCCGTGGCGCCGTCGGTGATCGAGTCGCCGATCACCACCACGCTGCGCGCGCTGGCGTTGGCCTCGACGTCGATACCGGCCAGGAGCAGGCGCGCGGTGGTGCTGCTGGCAGCGCGCAGCGACTGGGCCCGGCTCTGGTCGCCAGCGGCGATCCAGCTGGTCTGGCGACCGTCCCAATGGAACGTCTGGACCGCCGCCGGCCCCGGCACGAAGACACTGACCTGCAGTGCCTGGCGGTCGTCGGTGGCAAGCGCCAGCGGGTCGCTCAGCCGTTCCTGGCCGGGGCCGATCAGCACGCCGGGTTGGCCATCGAAGCTGAGTGGCCGAGGGGCGCCGTCCATGCGTGCGGAGACGCTGGCGGCGCCGATCCGCAGCGGCTGCGTACCGTAGGCATTGCTCAGGCGCACCCGCAACCGTGCACCGCCCAGGCTGATGCGCGCGGTCTGGCGGAACGTCTGGTCGTGCAGCGTGGTCGGAACCAGCGTCGGGAACAAAAAATCCGCGCGCCAGACCGGTTGCGGGCTGGCCTGCCAGCTGGCGACCCAGTGCGCAGTGGGCGAGGCGCCGGCCGCGCCGGACAGGGCGAGCAGGACGGTGGCAGTGAGCTGGCGCAAACGGGTCATCGGTCGGTCCGGAGGAAAGGGACGGCCATGGTGATTCCGGGTTCACCTGTGAACTAGACTGCGCATGGACAATCATCTGTGAACTGGATTCATCGCCATGGCGCGACCCGACATCAACCGATCCGGCGAACTGGAAGTGTTCGTGCGGGTGATCGAGACCGGTGGCTTTTCTGCCGCCGCCCGCAGCCTGGACATGACGCCCTCGGCGGTAAGCAAGCTGGTGGCACGGCTGGAGCAGCGGCTCGGCACGCGCCTGCTGCAGCGCTCCACCCGCCAGCTGCAGCTGACCCCGGAAGGCTGCGCGTTCTACGAGCGTGGCCTGCGCGTGCTGGCTGACCTCGAGGAGGCCGAGCGCTGCGCTAGCGCCCATGCCGAGCCGCGCGGGCGGCTGCGGGTCAACTCCAACGTGCCGTTCGGCCAGCATTTCCTCTTGCCGCTGCTCCCGGCGTTCCTGGCGCGCAACCCGCGGGTCGGGGTGGACCTGACCCTCAATGATGAAGTGATCGACCTGCTGGAGCAGCGCACCGACGTGGCGGTAAGGGCCGGTCCGCTGAAAAGCTCCAGCCTGGTCGCGCGTCGGCTGGGCGCGACGCGGATGATGATCGTGGCCGCGCCGGCGTACCTGCAGCGGCATGGCGTGCCGCGCAACGCCGAGGAACTGCAGTCCCACAACCGGCTGGACATCGGTCATGCGCGCGCGATGCAGGGCTGGCCGCTGCTGCAGGACGGGCGCGAGCGGATGGTGCTGCCCAGTGGCAATGCCCGTGCCAGCAACGGCGACGCGCTGCGCCAGCTGGTGCTGGGCGGGCTGGGCATGGCCCGCCTGGCCGCGTTCCAGGTGCAGGACGACGTCGCCGCCGGGCGCCTGCTGCCGGTGCTGGAAGAGGCCAATCCGGGTGACCTGGAAGAAGTGCACGCCGTGTTCCTGGGGCAGGGCGGTTACCTGCCGCTGCGGGTGCGCGCGTTCCTCGATTTCCTGGTGGAACAGGTCGATCTGACGCAGCCACGGGGGTAGGGCCGGCCGCTGGCCGGCAACCTCACGATCTTCGCCCACCCGTGTTGGGTTGCCGGCCAGCGGCCGGCACTACCGCGCGGAAGCCGGGCCTATGCCCGGCTCGGGCGGCGTTACACCTGCAGCAGCTTGCGTGCGGCGGCGCGCGCTTCCTTGCTCACTTCCACGCCACCCAGCATGCGCGCCAGCTCTTCCTCGCGGGCCTTGCTGTCCAGTTTTTCCACTGCGCTCTGGGTCATGCCTTCCACCGGCGCCTTGCTGACCCGGTAGTGGGCGTGGCCCTTGGAAGCGACCTGCGGCAGGTGGGTCACGCACAGCACCTGGCGCTTCTCACCGAGCGCGCGCAGCTTCTGGCCGACGATGTCGGCCACCGCGCCGCCGATGCCGGAGTCGACCTCGTCAAACACCATGGTGGGCACCGCATCCAGGTCCAGCGCGGCCACTTCAATGGCCAGCGAGATGCGTGACAGTTCACCGCCCGAGGCCACCTTGCGCAGGGCGCGCGGCGGCTGGCCGGCGTTGGCGGCGACCAGGAACTCCACGCGTTCGGCGCCCTGTGGGTCGGGCTTGCCGGCGTCCTGGGGTTCCAGCTCGATCAGGAACTGGCCGCCGCCCATGCCCAGCTCGGCGATGATGCTGGTGGTGGTGGCCGACAGTTCGGCGGCGGCGCTGCGGCGGCTGGCGGTCAGCACTTCAGCCTGCACGCGCCAAGCGGCGGCGGCCTTGTCGATCTCGCCGGCCAGGCGCTGCAGGCGCTCGTCGGCGCCGCGCAGTTGCTCCACTTCGGCATGCATGCGCTCGCGTTGCGCGCCCAGCTCGTCCATCGGCACGCGGTGCTTGCGGGCCAGGTCGTGCAGGCGGCCGAGGCGGCGCTCGTTCTCCTCGAACTGTTCCGGGTCGGCATCCAGATCGTCGTGCACGCGGTCAAGCAGCGACAGGGCTTCGTGCAGCTGGATCGAGGCATTCTCGATCAGGCCGTCCACCTCGCCCAGCCGTGGGTCGTGTTCGATCAGGCGCGACAGCTCGTGGCGCACCTGCTGCAACAGGTCCAGCGCGGAGCTGCCGTCGTCACCGTTGAGCTGGTTGCTGGCCGCCTGGCAGGCACTCAGCAGGGCGCTGGCGTGGGCCTGGCGACGGTGGCTGGCGCCGAGTGCCGCGATCGATTCCGGCTCAAGGTCTTCCCGGTCCAGTTCGCGCAGCTGGTGCTCGAGGAAGCCGATCCGGTCACTGACGTCGCCCTGTTGCGACAGCGCCAGCGATTCATCGACCAGTGCCTGCCAGGCCGCGGCGGCGCGCCGTACCTGGCGGCGTTCGTTCTCGTTGCCGGCATAGGCATCCAGCAGCGCCAGCTGCGACGGGCGCGTCAGCAGGGCCTGCTGTTCGTGCTGGCCGTGGATCTCCACCAGCAACGAGGCCAGGTCGCCCAGCTGGGCCAGGGTCACCGGGCGGCCGTTGATCCAGGCCCGGGAACCGCCGTCGGCGCGGATCACGCGGCGCAGCTGGCATTGGTCCTCGTCGTCCAGCTCGTTGTCGGCCAGCCACTGGCGGGCGGCCTGCAGCTGCTCCAGCGCGAATTCGGCGGAAAGCTCGGCGCGGGCGGCGCCATGGCGGACCACGCCGCTGTCGGCGCGCAGGCCGGACAGGAAGCCCAGCGCGTCGACCATCAGCGACTTGCCGGCGCCGGTCTCACCTGAAACCACGGTCATGCCTGGCCCGAACTCCAGTTCGGTAGCGCGGACGACGGCGAAATCCTTGATCGAAAGATGTCTGAGCATGGGTAAGGGGGTATCAGCAGCCGCGCAACGCTAGCACGCGGGCGCGGGAGGTCCAATGACTTGCCAAGGTGATGCGCCGCCATTATCTAGTGTCCGTGTCTCACAGGTTGATTCCATGCACGGTTCTCCCGACCAGCTTGCCCCGCGTGCGCGCCATCTGCTGCGCACGCTGATCGCGCGTTACATCCAGGACGGTGAGCCGGTGGGTTCGCAGACGCTGGCACGCGTGGCCGGGCTGGAGGTCAGCCCGGCCACCATCCGCAACATCCTCGGCGACCTGGAGGACCTGGGCCTGCTGGCCTCGCCGCATACCTCGGCCGGGCGGGTGCCGACCGCGCACGGCTACCGGGTATTCGTCGACAGCCTGCTGCAGATGCAGCCGCCGGGCGAGGGCGAGCTGGCCCGGCTGCGCCAGGAACTGGCCGGTGGCGGCAGCACCCAGGCCCTGCTCGGCAGCGCTTCGGAACTGTTGTCGGCGATGAGCCACTTCGTCGGCGTGGTCAGCGCGCCGCGGCGCGAGCAGTTCGCCTTCCGCCAGATCGATTTCGTGGCGCTGGACGGGCGCCGGGTGCTGGCGATCCTGGTATTTGCCGACAACGAGGTGCAGAACCGGGTGATCGAGACCCGCCAGGAGTTTGCGCCGGGGCAGCTGGAGCAGGTCGCCAACTACCTCAATGCGCATTTCGCCGGCCTGCCGCTGGCCGAGATCCGCACCCGCCTGCTGCTGGAACTGCGCGATGCCCGGTCCGAACTGGAACAGCTGCTGGCGCACAGCATCGAACTGGCCGAACAGGCCCTGCAGCCGCCGGCCGACGACATGCTGGTGGCCGGCCAGACCCGGCTGATGGGGGTGCAGGACCTGTCTGACCTGGAGCGCCTGCGCGAACTGTTCGAGCTGTTCTCCAGCAAGCGCGAGATCCTGCAGCTGCTGGAGCGGACCATCCAGGCGCCGGGCGTGCGCATCTTCATCGGCGAGGAGACCGGGATGATGCCGCTGCAGGGCGTCTCGCTGGTCACCGCCCCGTACACCGCCAACGGCCAAGTGCTGGGCGTGCTGGGCGTGATCGGTCCCAAGCGGATGGCCTACGACCGCGTGATCCCGCTGGTCCAGGCCACGGCCGATGTGCTCGGCGCGGCCTTTTCACCGGCCTCGCGCACGCCGGGAACATCCGACGCTTGAAACGCAGCATCCCGCCCACACTAGGGTGGTTGGAGGCGGAGTTTGACCGCCAGGGACCCAGACATGAACCACGAACAGCCAGATATCGAATCCCAGCAGAGTGCCGCCGATGCGGCTGCCGCCGCCGGCGTCAACGACGAAGTCGAGCGCCTGCGCGCCGAAATCGAACAGGTCAAGGCCGATGCCCTGCGTGAGCGCGCCGACCTGGAGAACCAGCGCAAGCGCGTTGCCCGTGACATCGAACAGGCCCGCAAGTTCGCCAACGAGAAGCTGCTGGGCGATCTGCTCCCCGTGTTCGACAGCCTGGACGCCGGCCTGAAGGCCGCTGGCGATGACGCCCATCCGCTGCGCGAAGGCCTGGAGCTGACCTACAAGCAGCTGCTCAAGGTCGCTGCCGACAACGGCCTGGTCCTGCTGGACCCGATCGGCCAGCCGTTCAACCCGGAACACCACCAGGCGATCAGCCAGGCGCCGACCCCGGGCGCCGCCCCGGGCAGCGTGGTGACCGTGTTCCAGAAGGGCTACCTGCTCAACGAGCGCCTGCTGCGGCCGGCGCTGGTGGTGGTGGCCGCCGAGTGATCCCGCGGGGCCGGGCGGCGGACAGCCACCGCCACCCGACCCGACGCTGAACGCGCCGGATGACCGGAAACACAGCGTTCGGAGGATGGCTTGAATGTTCCACGAGCCTCCCCCACATCGTATTCATCCACCGGCCGAACGGCCGGACTGACCCCAACAAGCATCCTCAGGAGTCTCCCCCATGGGCAAGATCATTGGTATCGACCTCGGCACCACCAACTCGTGCGTGGCGATCATGGACGGCGGCAAGGCCCGCGTCATCGAGAATTCGGAAGGCGATCGCACCACCCCGTCGATCGTCGCCTACACCAAGGACGGCGAAGTCCTGGTCGGTGCCTCGGCCAAGCGCCAGGCCGTGACCAACCCGAAGAACACCTTCTACGCGGTGAAGCGCCTGATCGGCCGCAAGTTCACCGATGGCGAGGTGCAGAAGGACATCGCCCACGTCCCGTACAGCATCCTGGCCCATGACAATGGCGACGCCTGGGTGGCCACCAGCGACGGCAAGAAGATGGCGCCGCAGGAAATCTCGGCCAAGGTGCTGGAAAAGATGAAGAAGACCGCCGAGGACTTCCTCGGTGAGAAGGTCACCGAAGCGGTCATCACCGTGCCGGCCTACTTCAACGACAGCCAGCGCCAGGCGACCAAGGACGCCGGTCGCATCGCCGGTCTGGACGTCAAGCGCATCATCAACGAGCCGACCGCGGCTGCGCTGGCCTACGGCTTGGACAAGGGCGACAACAAGGATCGCAAGATCGTGGTGTACGACCTGGGCGGCGGCACCTTCGACGTTTCGGTGATCGAGATCGCCAACGTCGACGGCGAGAAGCAGTTCGAAGTGCTGGCCACCAACGGCGACACCTTCCTGGGCGGCGAAGACTTCGACAACCGCGTCATCGAGTACCTGGTTGAAGAGTTCAACAAGGACCAGGGCATCGACCTGCGCAAGGATCCGCTGGCCCTGCAGCGCCTGAAGGACGCTGCCGAGCGCGCTAAGATCGAGCTGTCCAGCGCCCAGCAGACCGAAGTGAACCTGCCGTACGTCACCGCTGACGCGTCGGGTCCGAAGCACCTGAACATCAAGCTGACCCGCGCCAAGCTGGAAGCGCTGGTGGACGACCTGATCAGGAAGTCGATCGAGCCGTGCCGCGTCGCCCTGAACGATGCCGGCCTGCGTTCGAGCGACATCAGCGAAGTGATCCTGGTCGGCGGCCAGACCCGCATGCCGAAGGTGCAGCAGGCGGTGACCGAGTTCTTCGGCAAGGAACCGCGCAAGGACGTCAACCCGGACGAGGCCGTGGCACTGGGTGCGGCGATCCAGGGCGGCGTGCTGGGCGGCGACGTCAAGGACGTGCTGCTGCTGGACGTGACCCCGCTGTCGCTGGGCATCGAGACCATGGGTGGCGTGTTCACCAAGATCATCGAGAAGAACACCACCATCCCGACCAAGGCCTCGCAGGTGTTCTCCACCGCCGAGGACAACCAGTCGGCCGTGACCGTGCACGTGCTGCAGGGTGAGCGCGAACAGGCCCGCTTCAACAAGTCGCTGGCCAAGTTCGACCTGTCCGGCATCGAGCCGGCCCCGCGCGGTCTGCCGCAGGTGGAAGTGTCCTTCGACATCGACGCCAACGGCATCCTGCATGTGTCGGCCAAGGACAAGAAGACCAACAAGGAACAGAAGGTCGAGATCAAGGCCGGTTCGGGCCTGTCCGAGGAGGAGATCGCGCGCATGGTCGCCGACGCGGAAGCCAACCGCGAAGAAGACAAGAAGTTCCAGGAACTGGTGCAGGCCCGCAACCAGGCCGACGCCCTGATCCACGGCACCCGCAGCGCGATCACCGAGCACGGCAGCAAGGTCGGCGGCGATGTCATCGGCAAGGTCGAGGCAGCGCTGGCTGACCTGGAAACCGCGATGAAGGGCGACGACAAGGCACAGATCGAAGCCAAGTCGAAGGCACTGGAAGAGGCTGGCCAGTCGCTGTTCGCCGCTGCTTCGGCCGACCAGGGCGGTGCCCCGGGTGCCGACGCCGGCAATGCCGGCAAGGCGCAGGACGACGTGGTCGACGCTGAGTTCACCGAAGTCAAGGACGACAAGAAGTCCTGATCCGGACCGACGCGGGACGCTGGCCACCAGCGTCCCGTTGTCGCATCAGGGTCCTGACCGCCCACCGGCGTGTCGGGGCGCCCGACGCAAGAGCGGACCTGGTTCCGCTCTTCCGCTTTGACGAATCCCGACGTTCCGGAACCCGATTCACGATATGAGCAAGCGCGATTACTACGAAGTGCTGGGCGTTGCCCGCACCGCCACCGACGAAGAGCTGAAGAAGGCCTACCGTCGCTGCGCGATGAAGTTCCACCCGGACCGCAACCCGGGCGATACGGCGGCCGAAGCCTCCTTCAAGGAGTGCAAGGAAGCCTACGAAGTACTGTCCGACGGCAACAAGCGCCGCATGTACGACAGCCACGGCCACGCCGCGTTCGAGCACGGCATGGGCGGCGGTGGTCCGGGCGGCCCGGACATGAACGATATCTTCGGCGATATCTTCGGCAACATCTTTGGTGGCGGCGGTGGTCCGCGCCAGGCCCGTCGCGGCGCCGACATCGGCTACGTGATGGAGCTGGACCTGGAAGAAGCCGTGCGCGGCGTCGAGCGCCGCATCGAGATTCCGACCCTGGCCGAGTGCAACGACTGCGATGGCAGTGGCTCCGAGGACGGCAAGGTCGAGACCTGCAACGTGTGCCACGGCCGTGGCCAGGTGCGCATCCAGCGCGGCATCTTCGCCATGCAGCAGGCCTGCCACAACTGCGGCGGCCGTGGCCAGATCATCGCCAAGCCCTGCAAGACCTGCCACGGCAATGGCCGCGTCGAGGAAGACAAGGTGCTGTCAGTGAAGGTGCCGGCGGGCGTCGATACCGGCGACCGCATCCGCCTGCAGGGCGAGGGCGAAGCTGGTCCGGCCGGTACGCCGCCGGGTGACCTGTACGTGGAAGTGCGCGTGCGCGAGCATGCGATCTTCCAGCGCGATGGCGACGACCTGCACTGCGAAGTGCCGATCCGCATCTCGCAGGCGGCACTGGGTGACACCGTGCGCGTGGCCACGCTCGGCGGCGAGGCGGAGATCCGCATCCCGGCCGAGACCCAGACCGGCAAGCTGTTCCGCCTGCGTGGCAAGGGCGTACGTTCGGTGCGCAGCCGCAGCGAGGGTGACCTGTACTGCCGTGTGGTGGTGGAGACCCCGGTCAACCTCACCAACGAGCAGCGCAAGCTGCTGGAGCAGTTCGAAGCCACCTTCGTTGGTGAGGAAGCGCGCAAGCATTCGCCGAAGTCGGCCACCTTCATCGATGGCGTGAAGGGCTTCTGGGACCGCATGACGTCCTGAGTTCTCAACGCAAGCATTGAACGGTAGCGCCGGGCCATGCCCGGCGTTTTCGTATGCGGTCAGCGGAAAAACGCCGCAGGTGTCTGCCCCAGCTGCCGCTTGAACATGCTGGTGAACGCGCTTGGGCTGTCGTAACCCATCGCCAGCGCGACATCGATGACCTTGTCGCCGACGGCCAGCCGTTCCAGTGCGGCCAGCAGCCGCGCCTGTTGTCGCCACTGCCCGAAGGTCATGCCCAGTTCGCTGGCGAAATGGCGCTGGATGGTTTTCACGTCCACCTGCAGGGCCTGCGCCCAATCCTGCAGCGTGGCGTCGTCGCCGGGATGCTTCTGGATGTGCTGGCAGATCCGCCGCAGGCGCGGGTCGGTGGGCGAGGGCAGGTGCAGCGGCAGCACGTCCATGCGGTGCAGCTCGTCCAGCAGCAGGCGCACCACGCGGCCGTCGCGGCTGTCGTCCACATGCGCGGTCTCGATCAGGCTGGCGGCCAGCAGCAGCTCGCGCAGCAGCGGCGCCACCTGTACCGCGAACGCTTCGTCCGGCAGCTGCGGCGCGAAGTCCGGCTCCACGTACAGGCTGCGCATGTGTACTTCGGCGATGCAGTCCACCGCATGGGCCGTGCCGGCCGGGACCCAGATCGCGCGGGTTGAAGGCACTACCCAGCGGCCGCCGTCTGCACGCACCACCATCAGTCCGGACATGGCGAACACCAGCTGGTGACGCCGGTGCCGGTGGGGCGCGATGTGGGTCCCGGGCTTGTAATGGCGGGCGCGGCAGGTCACTGGGCGGTGCACCGGAACCTCGTTCCACGGCGCAGTCTCGCGGACCTGGCAGGGGATGTCCTTTTTGCGATATGCCATGACCCGAACGCGGCAGAAGGGAGGGGGAGGTCACCGTAGCATGCGTGGCTCGCCCCCAACCTGACTGTATCCATGTCGACCCTGGCTTCTCCCGCAACCACCTCACGCCCGGTGGCCCCCGGCGTGCTGGCCGCCATCTCCACCTCGCATGTCGTCAACGACATGATGCAGTCGCTGATCCTGGCCATCTATCCAGTGATCAAGGGCGGCTTCAACCTCAGCTTCACCCAGATCGGCCTGATCACGCTGACCTACCAGCTCACCGCCTCGATCTTCCAGCCGCTGATCGGCATGGCTACCGACCGCCGCCCGGCGCCGTACTCGCTGCCGATCGGCATGGCCTCGACCCTGTCCGGCATGCTGCTGCTGGGCTTCGCACCGAACTACGCGGTGGTGCTGATGGCGGCGGCGATGGTCGGCATTGGTTCGGCCATCTTCCATCCGGAAGCCTCGCGCATCGCGCGGCTGGCCTCGGGCGGTCGCCATGGTTTCGCGCAGTCGGTGTTCCAGGTCGGTGGCAACTTCGGTACCGCGCTGGGCCCGCTGATTGCAGCGGCGGTGATCGTGCCGTATGGCCAGCATGCCGCGTCGTGGTTCGCGGGCGCGGCGCTGATCGGCATTGCGCTGCTGACCTATGTCGGCCGCTGGTACGCGCTGCACCTGGGCTTCCCGCGCCCGGCCAGCACCGCCTCGACGGCGCCGCGCCATCCGCCGCGCACCGTGGCCAAGGTGCTGGCGATCCTGCTGGTGCTGATCTTCAGCAAGTACTTCTACATGGCCAGCATCGGCAGCTACTTCACCTTTTACCTGATCCACCATTTCGGCATTCCGGTGGCACAGGCGCAGCTGCACCTGTTCGCATTCCTGGTGGCGTCCGCGGCCGGCGGCTTCCTCGGCGGCCCGCTGGGTGACCGCATCGGCCGCAAGCCGATCATCTGGACCTCGATCCTGGGCGTTGCGCCGTTCGCACTGATGCTGCCGCATGCCGATCTGTTTTGGACCACGGTGCTGGCGGTGCTGATCGGTTTCGTGCTGTCCTCGGCGTTCTCGGCCATCGTGGTCTATGCGCAGGAAATGATGCCGCACCGGATCGGCATGGTGTCCGGCCTGTTCTTCGGTTTCGCGTTCGGTATGGGCGGGCTGGGTGCCGCCGTGCTGGGCCTGCTGGCGGACAAGACCAGCATCGAGTACGTCTATCAGCTGACTGCGTTCCTGCCGCTGCTGGGCATCGTGGCGGCGTGGCTGCCGCCGTCGCGGCCTGCCGCTCACTGAGGGGTGCTTTTTTTTGCAGGGCTGCGCCCTGCACCTGCAGAATCAACTCAACATCAAAAGCCAAAGCGCGCTATCCGTGGATTGGCGGGGTGGGTCCGGTTGCGGGGGACGCCGTGAATACGTCCTTGTAGGCTCGGTCGCGCCATCCATGGCGCTCACGCCCCCGCAACCGGACCCACCCCGCCTTCGACCGTTTTCCGCGATCTGTCGGAACGACGTTGCCCTGGTGTGTGTCGACCTTGGTCGACACGGTAGATCCACGCCATGCGTGGATGACTCATTCGATATCTGACAGATGTGTCGACCTTGGTCGACACGGTAGATCCACGCCATGCGTGGATGACTCATTCGATATCTGACAGATGTGTCGACCAAGGTCGACACCACCAACAGCCGCGCGGAACAACAGCCGCGTGAACCTGTCGAAGGCGGGGCGGTGTCGGCGTGCGGGGTGTCAGCGGCATGGATGCCGCTGCCAAGCCTACAAGGACGTACTTGCGGCGTCCCCGCACTCCGACACCGACCCGCCACCCCGCGGAATGCCGCTTTGGCTTCGGCTTCGGCCGTTGCGGTTGCCGTTGCATTGCGCAGGTGCAGGGCTGCAAGCCCTGCCGAAAACCCCCTTGGGCGTAGAATGCGGTCATGAGCGAATCCCTTGATAACCACCTGGTCCACGGCCGCCGCCAGCGGCCCGACGGTCCGTCCCCGATCGATGTCATCTCGGTCCAGTCGCAACTCGTCTACGGTCATGCCGGCAACAGCGCGGCAATCCCGCCGATGCGCGCGCTGGGCGTGCGTGTGGCAAGCATTCCGACGGTGCTGCTCAGCAACGCGCCGTTCTACGACACCACGCGTGGCCGCGTGCTGCCGGCCGACTGGTTCGCCGACCTGCTGCTCGGCAGCCACGAGCGCGGCCTGCCGCAACGCGCGAAGATGCTGGTGTCCGGCTACTTCGGCAGCACCGCCAACGGTGCCGCCTTCGCCGACTGGCTGGACGCGATCCTGCCGGGCTGCCCGCAGCTGCGTTATTGCCTGGACCCGGTGATCGGTGACACCCACACCGGCCCGTACGTGGAACCGGGCCTGGAAGCGATCTTCGCCGAGCGCCTGCTGCCCCATGCCTGGCTGGTGACCCCGAACGCCTTTGAACTCAATCGCCTGACCGGCATGCCAGCGCTGGCCGAGGCCGATGCCATCGCCGCCGCGCGCACGCTGCTGGATCGCGGCCCGCATTGGGTGATCGCGCACAGCGTGGGCGGCACCCCGGGTGAACTGGTAACCCTGGCCGTTGGCCGCGAGGAAACCTGGCGCTGGACCTCGCCGTTGCTGCCAGTGGACGTGGCAGGCACCGGTGATGTGCTGATGTCGCTGGTGGTGTCGTTCCTGCTGCGCGGCGAATCGATGCAGCAAGCGATCTCGCGCGCGATTGCCGGCACCCATGCGGCGCTGGAGGCGACCCTCGACAACGGCTTCGAAGAGTTCGACGTGATTGCTGCAGCGCCGGCGGCGCTGGCCGAAGGAACGCGCTTCCGCGCCGAACGCGTGGCATGAGCGGCCTGGACCCACGCACGCCGCGCACGGTCGGCATCATCGGCAGTGCCGGCGCCTACGGGCGCTGGCTGACCCGCTTCTTCCAGCAGCACATGCAGCTGCAGGTGATCGGCCACGATCCGGCCGATCGGGACTCGCATACGCCGGAACAGCTGCTGGCGCAGGCTGACGTGCTGGTGTTCTCGGCACCGATCCGGCATACGCCGGCTCTGATTGCCGCGTACGTGCAGCAGTCGGCCGGCCGCGAGCAGGACCGGCTGTGGCTGGACGTGACCTCGGTAAAAGAAGCGCCGGTGCAGGCGATGTTGGCCTCTCAAGCCGAAGTGGTCGGCCTGCACCCGATGACCGCGCCGCCCAAGGCGCCGACCCTGAAGGGCCGGGTGATGGTGGTCGGCGAAGCGCGGCTGCGGCACTGGCAACCGTGGGTTGATACGCTGTGCACGGCGTTGCAGGCTGAGTGCGTGCGCGCCACGCCGCAGCATCACGACCAGATGATGGCGCTGGTGCAGGCGATGGTGCATGCCACCCACCTGGCCCAGGCCGGCGTGCTGCGCCAGTACCAGCCGCAGCTGGGCGACCTGGCCGCGATGATGCCGTACCGGTCGGCATCGTTCGAACTGGATACGGCGATCATCTCGCGCATCCTGTCGCTGAACCCCGCGATCTACGAGGACATCCAGTTCGGCAACCCGTACGTGGCGCCGATGCTGGAGCGCTTGGTCGGCCAGCTGCAGGCCCTGCAGGCCCAGGTCGGGCAGGGCGACGACACTGCACGCAGTGCATTCCGTGAGCAGCTGTTGTTGGCCAATCGCAATGCCTTCGGCGAGCAGGAACTGGCTGACGGCAACTACACGTTCGAACGCGTGGGTTACCTGTTGGCGGACCTGACCGAGCGCAACGCGCTGTCGGTGCATTTGCCGGAGGACCGGCCGGGCTCGCTGCGTGAGCTGCTGAACGTGTTCGAGCAGCACCGCATCAGTCTGGCCTCGATCCATTCCTCGCGCACGCCCGGGGGCGAAGTGCATTTCCGGATCGGGTTCGTGGCCGGCAGCGATCCGGCAGCGATCACCCGGGCGGCGGCCGAGGTGGACGCCAGCGGCATCGGACGGGTGCTGGGTTGAACACATTCATCCACAGGTGGTGTGGATGGATTCTGAGCAAACATGTGGATAACCGCGCGCAGCCTTTGGCAGCCAAGGCTGTCAAGATGGTTGGTCAAAAATTGACCATGCTTTTTTGTAGCGTCGAGCCATGCTCGACCGCCTTTGGCAAAAAGCATGTCGACCAAGATCGACACCCACCAGAGCGGGGCGGAATGAAATCCGGTAGCGCCGGGCCATGCCCGGCGAACCTCAAATCGTCAACCTCAACTCGCCGCCACTGGTGGTGAATTCACGGCCATTGCGCACCAGCTGGCGCCCGTCATCCAGCTCATAGCGTGGCGTAGCTTCGGAGTGGTGCCCGCTGCCACTCGCTTCGGGCTTGAACTCGATGATGATGTGGCTTTCGCCGTTGCTGTCGACGGCGGGGAACTGACGGAACGACATCGTGCACCTCCTTCAGCGGATGCTGCTGTTGCGCGGCCAGCTTGGCCGCGCCGATGTTAGCCGGACGTCATCAATCGATGAACTGCAGGCGTGCCAGTTCAGCGTACAGTCCGTCTTCGGCCAGCAGCTGTGCATGCGTGCCCTCGGCGACGATGCGGCCCTGGTCCATCACCACGATGCGGTCGGCCTTGAGCACGGTGGCCAGGCGGTGGGCGATGACCAGCGTGGTGCGACCCGCCATCAACCGTTCCAATGCCTGCTGCACGCTGTGTTCGCTCTGTGCATCCAGCGCGCTGGTGGCTTCATCCAGCAGCAGGATCGGCGCATCCTTCAGCAGCGCGCGGGCAATCGCCACACGCTGCTGCTGGCCACCGGAAAGGCGGGCACCGCGCTCACCCAGCTCGCTGTCATAGCCCTGCGGCAACGCGCGCAGGAAAGCATCGGCCTCGGCGGCACGCGCGGCATCCTCGACTTCCGCGTCGCTGGCTTGCAAGCGGCCATAGCGGATGTTGTCGCGTGCACTGGCCGCGAACAGCGTCGGCTGCTGCGGCACCAGCGCCAGCTGCGCGCGCAGCTCGGCCGGGTCGACCTGGCGCACGTCGATGCCGTCCACGTCGATGCGGCCGCTGGCTGGGTCATGGAAGCGCAGCAGCATCGAAAGCACCGTGCTCTTGCCCGCCCCTGACGGACCCACCAGCGCTACGGTCTCGCCGGGGCGCACATGCAGGTTGAAGTGGTCCAGTGCGGCCTGGTCTGGTCGCTGCGGGTAGTGGAACACCACGTCGTCGAATCGTATCTCGCCACGCAGCGGTTGCGGCAACGCGTGCGGCTGGGCCGGCGCGCGGATCTCGATGTCTTCCTGCAGCAGCTCGCCGATGCGGCCCATGCCGCCGGCGGCGCGCTGCAGCTCATTCCATACTTCGGCCAGCGCGCCCACCGAACCGCCGCCGATCAATGCATACAGCACGAACTGACCCAGCGTGCCGGCGCTGAGGCGGCCGTCGATGACATCGTGCGCGCCCAGCCACAACACGCCGACGATGGCGCCGAACACCAGCAGGATGGCGCTGGCGGTGACCAGCGACTGCGCGCCGATGCGGCGCCGAGCGGCACCGATGGCATCACCGAGTGCCTTGTCAAAGCGTCCGCGTTCATAGGCTTCGCGCGCATGTGCCTGTACCGTGCGCACCGCGCCCAGTGTCTCACTGGCCAGGCTGTTGGCGTCGGCGATGCGGTCCTGGCTGTTGCGCGCGACCGTGCGCAGCTTGCGTGCGCCGATGATGATCGGCAGCACCGCCAGTGGGATGCCAAGCAGCGACCATGCGGCCAGCCGCGGGCTGGTGACGAACAGCATCGCCAGACTGCCGATGACCGTGACCGTGCTGCGCAGAGCCACCGACATGGTCGAGCCGACCACGCTGCGCAGAAGTTCGGTGTCCGCAGTCAGGCGCGAGACCAGCTCTCCGCTGCGGCTGCGGTCGTGGAAGCCGGCGCCCAGCTGGATCAGGTGGGCATACAGCTGGCTGCGCAGGTCGGCCACGACTTTCTCGCCAAGCAGCGACACGAAGTAGAAGCGCGCGGCCGTGCCCAACGCCATCACTACCGCCACCAGCATCAGCAGGGCGAACGCACGGTTGATCTGGCCGCCGCTGCTGAAACCATGATCGATCATCTGCTTCACCGCCGGAGGCAGGCTCAGCGTGGCGGCCGAAGACACCGCCAGGGCCAGCAGCCAGGCGGTGAACAGCCCGCTGTGGCGGCGTACGAATGGCCACAGCGTGCGCAGGCTGCCGAGGCGCCGCAGCGGCGGGGTCGAAGCGGGGGCGTCGTCCTTGTCAGTCATCCTGGTCGTCTTCTATGCGGATACGGTCACGGGTGGCGTCGCGCAGGCGGATTTTCAATGCGTCGACCTGATCGGCAGGCAGTTCGATCCGCAGGCACACACCGTTGGCATCGAACTGTTCATCGCGCTTTTCCGCGCTGAAGGCGGGCAGGGTGGCGTGCAGGGTGCCGAGGTCCTCAAAGCCAGCCAGCAGCTGCAACCGGGCCAGCGCCACCAGCGGCAGGCGCGGGGCGGTACGCAGGCACTCGGCGGCGGCGCCACCGTAGGCGCGTACCAGGCCACCGGCGCCGAGTTTGATGCCGCCGAACCAGCGCGTCACCACCACCATCACCCGGTCGAAGCCCTGCCCGTCGATCGCCGCAAGGATCGGACGTCCAGCCGTGCCGGCCGGCTCGCCATCGTCGCTGGAACGATAGTCCTGGCCGTGCCGGTAGGCCCAGCAGTTGTGGGTGGCATCGGTCACCGCGACCTGCTGCAGGAACGCCATGGCCGCTGCGGCGCCGTCGATGGGCGCGGCCTGGGTGATGAAACGGCTGTGTTTGACTTCCAGCGTGTGGCTGACCGGCTGGGCGAGGGTATCGAGCATTCCCGTCATTCTACGGGGTTGCCGGGTGTTCCCGTCCGCTTCAATCGTCCAGCAGCGGCCGCAGGTCGCGCGGCAGGCGCGCTTCCGGGTACTGCTGCATGTAGCGCTCCAGGCTGGCACGGGCCAGATCGCGCTGGCCGTCGTCGCGTCGTGTGCGGATTTTCTGCAGCCACTGCCGGCGCGGCAGTCGTGCGTCGGCGTCCACTTCGGCCTGCACGGCATCCGCGCTCAGGCGCGCATCGCTGCCGCGGCGCATGATGCCCGGTGCGGAACGGCTGGGAGCCTCACGCTTCATCGAGGTGATCTCCACCCGATCCAGCGCCTGCGCCCGCTCGACCTCGGCTGCATTGGCGGCCGGTGCGCTGGCCGCGCGTGCTTTCAGTGCCCCGGACGCTGCCGGCGCGAGGGCCGGTGCCGGTGTGGGTGCCGGGTAGGCGGCGGGTGCCGGTGGCGCAGGTGGCGCAGGCGGCGCCGCTGCCGGTGCGGGCGGGAGGGCCGCAAAGGAGACATCGGCGGCCGCATCCGCAGCCATCGATCGTGCTGCCTGGGCCGACGCTTCATCGGGTTCGGCCGGAACGGGCTTGGACGCCCGCGCGATGGCCGGTGCCGGGGCGGCGGCAACGGGGGCCGCCTCGGGTGCTGCGGGCGCAGTAGCAGGATCCGCTGCCACCACCGCGCTGTCGGCTGCGCGGTTGCCAGCGGCCTGATCGGCAGCCGCGCTGTCTTCTGCCGCAGCCGGTGCCGCAGCCACGGCCGCCTCACCGGCCGGAATCGGCGGCGGTTCCGGACGCAGCTGCCAGGCGATGCCGATGGCGAACACCATCGAGGCGGCGATGCCGAACACGGCCGGCCAACGCGGGCGTGTGCGCTGCGTGCGCGGCGCCTCCGGAGAGGCCACTGCATCGGCAGGCGGAGCATCCACGGCGGCACGGGCCGCGGCCAGAATGGCGGTGTCCAGTGCAGCCGGCGGTGCCTGTTCGGCGCGACGGCCGAGCAGCCGGGACAGCTCGCGTTCTTCCGGCGTCAGTGGTTCGTCTCGGTTCATGCGTTCAATCCCGCACGCAGCTTGTCCATCGCATAGCGCAGCCGCGATTTCACGGTTTCCCGGCCTACGCCGGTGATCTGGCCGATCTCCTCCAGGCTCAGTTCCTGATCCAGCCGCAGCTGCAGCACTTCGCGCTGCTCCGGCGGCAGTTCTTCCATCGCCAGCTGGATGCGGCGACGTTGCTCGAATTCGGATAGCTCGCCTTCCGGAGTCTGCCCATCCTCGATCGCGGCCAGGCGCAGATCGGCGTCGGCCGGCGCGGCGGGGCGATGACGGGCGGCACGCCAATGGTCATTCAGGCGGTTGTGGGCGATGCGGAACAGCCAGGTGCTGAACGCGGCCTCGGGCTGCCAGCCGGCGCGGGCGCTGATCACCCGCTGCCAGACGTCCTGGAAGATCTCCTCGGCCAGCGCGTTGTCGCGCAGTTGCCGAAGCAGGAAGCCGAACAGGCGCTTGCGGTGGCGCGCATACAGGCTTTCGAAGGCGCGCAGGTCGCCACCGGCCCAGGCCAGCATCAAGGCTTCATCGGTTGGCAGTGCGCTGGCTTCCACGGCGTACAGGGTAAGGCCTGCGGGCGATGGCGCATAGCCGGTGGCGGGGGCGGGCAGGGCGAGGGTCATGGCTCGGATGGGGCTACGGACAGCAGGAAAAACGTACGGGTGCACGATTCGGGGTTTACGGGCTTCCATTGCCCCCCGGGTGGCGCGCTATGCTCGGCGGCTCAGGGGAGGCGACGCACAGACGGCGCCAAGAGATTGTCATTTGTCCACGCATGCTGAACCGGCGGAAGAGTCACCACACGAGGCCGTGCTGAGCACGGCGCTGGTGCGCGCGTTGCATGCGCTTTTGCCGGAAACGGCCGTGGTTCGCGTTGGCTGGGACGACCCGCAGCTCGGTCGTGGCCAGGGCGGCTGGCCGTCGCCAGCAGTTGCCGGCCCGGTGGCCGCGGAGCCGGGAATCGGCGAGGGTCAGCATGGCTGGGAATACGACGGTGCGCGGTTGCTGTTGTCGGTAGCCGGGGCGGCGCCTTCGCCTGCATGGTGGGGGGTTGCCCGGCAGGCGATGGAGCTGGCGCTGCAGCGCGGCCGCCAAGCCGGCCAGATCAAGGCACTGGAAGAGGCTGAGCGGCTGCAGCAGGCCCTGTTCCAGATTGCCGATCTGGCCGGTGCCGACCTGGAAATGCCCGAGATGCTGCGCCACGTGCATGGCGTGCTCGGCACGCTGATGTATGCCGAGAACTGCTACATCGTGGAATACGACGATGTGCGCGACCAGATCCGGTTCCTGTACTTTGCCGATCAGGTCGATGACTTCGTCGCCGATCCCACGCAGAGCCATGACGCCAGCGAGATGCCGCGCAGCCTGACCGTGGCGCTGCTGCGCCATGGCAAGCCGCTCAGTGGCCCTTCGCGCAAACTGCTGGCGCAGGTGATGGAACAGGAGCATGACCCGCAGCGCGGTCCCGAAAGCCTGGACTGGCTGGGCGTGCCGATGCTGCGCGACGGCCGCGTCTGCGGGGCCATCGTGGTTCAGAGCTATGAACAGGCCGCCCGCTACGGCGAGGCCGAGCGCGCACTGCTGGGCTTCGTCGCCCAGCACGTGCAGACCGCGATGGATCGGCGCCAGGCGCAGGTCCGGTTGGAACAGCAGGTGGCGCGGCGCACCCAGGAACTGCAGCGGGCCAACCACAGCCTGCAGGACGAGGTAGCCGAGCGTCGTCGTGCCGAACAGCTGCAGACCGCCCTGTACAACATCGCCGAAATGGCGATGTCGGCCGACAGCCTGGCTCAGTTCTACGGGCAGGTGCACGGCGTGGTCGGGCGCCTGCTCGACGCGCGCAATTTCTACATCGCCCTGGTCAACCCGGCCGGCAACGGCCTGGATTTCGTGTATTCGGTGGACGAGCACAATGCCAGCCGCGCGCCACGGCCCTTCAGCCGGGGCCTGACCGAATACGTGGTGCGCAACCGGCGCCCGCTGCTGGCCTCGCGCGCGCAGATCGATGCGCTGCTGGCCAGTGGCGAGGTGCGTGAATCCGGTGCACGTTCGCACTGCTGGCTGGGCGTGCCGCTGCTGCGCGACGACGAAGTGGTCGGCGCGATCGTGGTGCAGAGCTACAGCGAAAACAGCACGTTCAGCGTTCACGACCAGCGCCTGCTGACCTTCGTCGCGCAGAACATCGGTACCGGCCTGGCCCGTCAACGCGACCAGCAGCGGCTGCGTTCGGCGCATGCCGAACTGGAAAAGCGCGTGGAAGAACGTACCCGCGAGCTGGCCGAGGTCAACGAAAAGCTGCTCGGGCAGATCGGCGAGCGGCTGCGGGCCGAGCAGCGGCTCACCCATCAGGCCATGCACGATGCGCTGACCGGCCTGCCCAATCGCCTGCACCTGCTGGATCGACTGCAGGATGCGCTGGTGCTGGCCAGGCGTGAGGGTGGCCCGGTGTTCGCCGTACTGTTCCTCGATCTGGATCGCTTCAAGCTGGTCAACGACAGCATCGGGCATGCCGCCGGCGACCGCATGCTGGAGGAAGTGGCCAAGCGCATCGTATCGATGGCCGGCGCCGACGACGTGGTGGCACGGCTGGGCGGTGATGAATTCGCGGTGCTGCTGCAATGCCCGCAAGGTCTGGCCCAGGCACTGGATTTCGGCCAGCGGCTGCTGCTGGCGTTGCAGGAATCGATGTGGATCGCCGGGCGCGAACTGTTTCCGTCCGGCAGCCTGGGCATTGCCCTGTGGAATCCGCGCTACCGCACCGGAGAAGAGCTGCTGCGCGATGCGGATGCGGCCATGTACCGGGCCAAGGCGCAGGGCCATGACCGCTGTGCGATTTTCGACGAGGACATGCGCGAAGAAGCCATGCGCAGCCTGGACCTGGAAGCCGACCTGCGCCGTGCGATCAACAACCGCGATTTCGTACCGTTCTACCAGCCGATCGTGCGCTTGTCCGACGGTGAAGTGGTCGGCCACGAGGCGCTGCTGCGTTGGCAGCATGAGCGCCGTGGCCTGCTGCTGCCCGGCGCGTTCCTGGAGCTGGGCGAGGAAAGCGGCCTGATCGAGCAGGTCGACTGGCTGATCTACGAACAGGTGATCATTGGCCTCGCCGAAGGCGGGCACAGCTATGTATCGGTCAACGTATCACCGCGGCATTTCCGCTCTGCGGAGTTCAGCGGCCGCCTGTTCGGCCTGCTGGACGCATACGGGGCCGATCCGCAGCGGCTGCGGCTGGAAATAACCGAGGTGGCGCTGCTGGATGATGCCCCGCACACCCTGCGCATCCTGCAGGGGCTGCGCGAGCGCGGCATCCAGGTGCAGCTGGACGATTTCGGTACGGGCTTCTCCGCGCTGTCCTACCTGCACCGTTTCCCGATCAGCACGTTGAAGATCGACCAGAGTTTCATCGCTGGCCTGCATGGGCCGGAAGTGCAGAGCACGCGCGCGCTGGTCGAGGGCGTGCTGTCGCTGGCGCGCACGCTGGGCATCGAAACCATCGGCGAAGGAATCGAGACCGAGGCGCAGCGGCAGACCCTGCGCGAACTGGGTTGCGACTACGGCCAGGGCTACCTGTTGGGGCGGCCCGCACCGTGGTCGCACGCGGCGGCCTGAGCCCACCGCGTGCGGCTGCATCAACGCAGGGCAGCGCGACGCTTCTCGTCGATCCACTTCGAGGCCTGGGCCGGCTGGTAGTTCTGCATCCACTCCAGCATCGCTTCGATGTCCGAGCCGTACCACAGGTCCTGGCGCTGGTCCGGGTGCAGGAAGCGCTCTTCCACCATGCGATCGATCATGCCGATCAGCGGGGCGTAGAAACCTTCCACATCGAGGAAGGCGCACGGCTTGTTGCCGATGCCCAGCTGGCGCCAGGTCAGCATTTCAAAGATCTCTTCCATGGTGCCGAAGCCGCCGGGCAGGGCGACGAAGCCGTCAGCAAGATCGAACATGCGCGACTTGCGCTCATGCATCGAACCGACGATCTCCAGTTCGGTCAGGCCGCGGTGGGCCACTTCCCAGTCGGCCAGCTGGCGCGGGATCACGCCGGTCACCTCGCCGCCAGCGGCGAGCACGGCATTGGCCACGGTTCCCATCAGGCCGACGTTGCCGCCGCCATACACCAGGCGCAGGCCGTCGCGGGCAATGCGGTCGCCCAGGGCAATGGCGCGTTCGGTGTAGGCCGGCTTGCTGCCAGCGTTGGAACCACAGTACACACAGATCGATTTCATGGATCTTCCTGTCTCTTGGCCGGAAACGAAAACGCCCCGTCGCCAACCGCAGGGCGGTCGGGGACGGGGTGTCCTTGGATTATGAGCCCTTCTGTAGAGCCGAGCCATGCTCGGCTGCTCTTCGTTCAGATCGCGGCAAAGGCCG
>NZ_JAOBZT010000040.1:0-39247 GCF_029839005.1 Stenotrophomonas sp. GD03958
TCGTACGAGAACAGCACCGTGCGGCTCACCGGCTCATACAGCATCACGATCGCGTCGGCGCCGGTGGCGCACCAGTTGTAGCCAGCGACTTCGGCCACGGCGAAGAACTTGTGGCCATCGTGGCGGATGATCGCCAGTTCGGCATCATCTGGAGCATGCCGGTCGTTGGCGGCGTCGGTGAATTCCAGGGTGAAGGCGGCCGGAATATCGGCTGTTTCGATCCAGTTGCCACAGGAAATCCGTCCACCCAGCGTATCCAGGTAATCGCGCTCGCTGGGCTCGTCCTTGCCATAGCGCGAATAGCAGGCCAGGCGGCCGTGCGTGGCATGGTAGTCACGCGCCTTGGCATAGCTCTCGCGCATCTGCGCGATGTGTTTCCGCGCGTGCTTGTCATCCACCTGATCGCCGATGAAATAGCCCTCGTTGCCGAGGAAGCGCATCTGGTTGCCGGCGGTCAGCTCGAAGGCGATCCAGTTGGTGCTGGTGAAGTCGTTGTGGTGTTCTTCGGTGGTCTCGCCGATGCAGCCGTCGTACGGCTCGATCGGGCACAGCATCGTTGCCACCTGGCCGGCCAGTTCAGGGCGCAGCACACCGAGGTCGATCTTCAGCAGCGGCAGCAGATGCTGGGCGAGCCACGCCTGGTCAGCGGGGAAGACATCGGTAGGGAAGGGGACCATGCCGGGCAGCAGGTCGCGCAGTTCAGTCTGGTGGATCATCTCAGTCCTTTGAATGGGATCGGTAGTGCCGGCCGTTGGCCGGCATGCGCGATGCATCTGGAGGTTGCCGGCCAGCGGCCGGCACCACCTTCAGGTGGAAGCGCTGCGGATCGCCTCCGGCAGCGGTGCGCTCCTGCCGGTCTGCGTATCCATCCAGACCACCACCACGTTGCCATCCGAGTACAGCTTCGAGTCGTCCTGCTGGTCGACGATGCGGTGGCCGATGGTCACGCTGCTGTTGCCCAGGCGCTCGACGAACAGCTCGACCAGGATGTCGTTGGGCCACACGATCGGCAGGCGGTAGTTGACGTTGGTCGCGGCCACCACCGGTGCGATGCGGTCGGTCATCGACACGCCTTCCACGCCCAGCATCCAGCGCACGCGCGCTTCCTCCAGGTAGGAAATGTACTTGGCGTTGTTGACGTGGCCCATGCTGTCCATGTCACGCCAGCGCACGCTGATCGGGATGCGGGCCAGGATCTTGTGTTCGCTGCTCATCAGGCGTCCTTCTTCTTGCGGGTCGTCGCGGTCTTGCTGGTCTTGCCGGTGCTCCTGGCAGCCACCGCCTTCTTCGCCGGCTTCTCAGGCTTCAGCTTGCGTGGCGGACGGGCGTCGGGCTTGTTGGCCACCGCAGCCGGTTGCTCCGGGCGCGCGCTGGTGGAGGGCAGCATGCGGGCCAGAAACTGGCCGGTGTACGACTGCGGGCAGGCCGCCACATCCTCCGGCGTGCCGGTGACCAGGATGGTGCCACCGCGATGGCCGCCTTCCGGGCCCAGATCCACGATCCAGTCGGCGGTCTTGATCACGTCCAGGTTGTGCTCGATCACCACCACCGTGTTGCCTTCGTCGCGCAGCTTGTGCAGCACGCCCAGCAGCGCTTCGATGTCGTGGAAGTGCAGGCCGGTGGTCGGCTCGTCGAGGATGTACAGGGTGCGGCCGGTATCGCGGCGCGACAGTTCCTTGGACAGCTTCACGCGCTGGGCTTCACCACCGGACAGCGTGGTCGCGCTCTGGCCCAGCTTGATGTAGCTCAGGCCCACGTCCACCAGCGTTTCCAGCTTGCGCGCGATCGACGGCACCGGCTCGAACAGCTTCAGCGCATCCTCGACGGTCATTTCCAGCACGTCGTTGATGTTGAAGCCCTTGTAAAGGATCTCCAGCGTTTCGCGGTTGTAGCGCTTGCCGTGGCAGACATCGCAGGGCACGTACACGTCCGGCAGGAAGTGCATCTCCACCTTGATCAGGCCGTCGCCCTGGCAGGCCTCGCAGCGGCCGCCGCGCACGTTGAAGCTGAAACGGCCCGGCGAATAGCCGCGCGCACGCGCCTCCGGCACCTGTGCGAACAACTCGCGCAGCGGCGTGAACAGGCCGGTGTAGGTGGCCGGGTTCGATCGCGGGGTGCGGCCGATCGGCGACTGGTCGATGTCCACCACCTTGTCGAACAGATCCAGGCCATCAATCTCCCTGTACGGCGCAACCGGGTGCGAGGCACCGTTGATCTCGTTGGCAGCCAGCGAGAACAGGGTATCGTTGATCAGGGTCGACTTGCCCGAGCCGGACACGCCCGTCACGCAGGTCAGCAGGCCCGCCGGAATCGCCAGGTCCACGCCCTTGAGGTTGTTGCCGCTGGCACCGCGCAGGTGCAGCGTCATCTTCGGGTTCGGCGTGTGCCGGCGAGCAGGGATCTCGATCGCGCGCTTGCCGGACAGGTACTGGCCGGTCAGCGAGCGCGGGGCCTCCAGAATGTCCTGCAGGGTGCCCTGGCCGACGATCTCGCCGCCATGCACGCCCGCGCCCGGGCCGATGTCCAGCACGTAGTCGGCCAGGCGGATCGCGTCCTCGTCATGCTCGACCACGATCACCGTGTTGCCCAGGTCGCGCAGGCGGGTGAGGGTGCCCAACAGTCGTTCATTGTCGCGCTGGTGCAGGCCGATCGACGGTTCGTCGAGCACGTACATCACGCCCACCAGGCCGGCGCCGATCTGGCTGGCCAGGCGGATGCGCTGCGCCTCGCCACCGGACAGGGTGTCGGCCTTGCGTTCCAGGGTCAGGTAATCCAGGCCCACATCGACCAGGAAGCCGAGGCGCTCACCGATTTCCTTGACGATCTTCGCGGCGATCTCGCCACGCCAGCCCGGCAGGCTCAGCTCGCTGAAGAACTTCAGCGCCTCGTCGATCGGCAGCACCACCAGCTCCGGCAGTGGGCGGTCGGCCACGAACACGTTGCGTGCCGCCTTGTTCAGGCGCGCGCCGTTGCACTCCGGGCACGGGCGTTCGCTGATGTACTTGGACAGCTCCTCGCGTACCGCCGGCGATTCGGTCTCCTTGTAGCGGCGTTCGAGGTTGGGAATGATGCCTTCGAAGCGGTGCTTGCGCTGGGTGCGGCCGCCGGCTTCGGTGAAGTAGGTGAAGGTGATCGTTTCATCGCCGCTGCCGTACAGCACGGCCTGCTGCACCTTGGCTGACAGGGAGTTCCACGCAGCGTCCACGTCGAACCTGTAGTGCTTGGCCAGCGAGGCGATCAGCTGGAAGTAGTAGGCGTTGCGACGGTCCCAGCCGCGCACCGCACCGGCGGCCAGCGACAGCTCCGGATGCACCACCACCCGCGACGGATCGAAGAACTCGGCCATGCCCAGGCCATCGCAGCCGGGGCACGCACCCATCGGTGCATTGAACGAGAACAGGCGCGGTTCCAGCTCCGGCAGCGAGTAGTCGCAGACCGGGCAGGAGTACTTGGAGGAGAACAGCGTGGGCGAAGCAGCGGCGCTGTCCAGGCTCTGCACCGAGGCCATGCCATCGCCCAGCTTGAGCGCCGTTTCAAAGCTCTCGGCCAGGCGCTGCTTGATGTCCTCGCGCGGGCGGAAGCGGTCGATCACCGCCTCGATGGTGTGCTTCTGGCGCAGCGCCAGCGGCGGCACCGCATCGATTTCGTGCAGCTCGCCGTCCACGCGCACACGCACGAAGCCCTGCGCGCGCAGCTGGTCGAAGACCTGTGCGTGTTCGCCCTTGCGGTCGCGGATGACCGGGGCCAGCAGCATGTAGCGCTGCTCCGGGTCCAGGGTCAGCACCTGGTCGACCATCTGGCTGACCGTCTGCGCCTCCAGTGGGTAGCCGTGGTCCGGGCAGCGCGGGGTGCCCACGCGTGCGTACAGCAGGCGCAGGTAGTCGTAGATCTCGGTGATGGTGCCGACCGTCGAACGCGGGTTGTGCGAGGTCGACTTCTGCTCGATCGAGATGGCCGGGGACAGGCCTTCGATGTGGTCCAGGTCCGGCTTTTCCATCACGCTCAGGAACTGGCGCGCATAGGCCGACAGCGACTCGACGTAGCGGCGCTGGCCTTCTGCATAGATGGTGTCGAACGCGAGCGAGGACTTGCCCGAACCGGACAGGCCGGTGATCACGATCAGCTTGTCGCGGGGCAGGTCGAGGTCGAGGTTCTTCAGGTTGTGCGTCCGCGCGCCGCGGATGCGGATGAAATCCATCGCCATGGGGGATCCGGTTGTGGGGGCGTTGGCTGGGTGCCGGGCCAGCAGGGAACGGCAATCGGTCAGCCTACCGAGGTGACCAGATGGGGGCAATGGGCGACAATGCCACCCCGGCGTCTCACGTTGTGAGACCGGCCGACAGCTTTGTGTAGGGTCGGGCCATGTGCAGCGGCCTGGACCGCGAACCGTTCAGCCGTGCATGGCTCGGCCTGCAGGCCCGGGCCCGTGGGTCGTTCAGGGGTTGACTTGACCCGCGCCCGCTGATCTGCGTACAATCCCGCTCCTGTCCGCCCTCGATGGCGGCAGTTCAGACCACAATAACTACAGAGGAAGGCCTGGTCATGTACGCAGTACTGGTCACCGGCGGTAAGCAATACCGCGTGGCGCAGGGCGAAAAGCTCCGCATTGAAAAGCTCGAAGTCGAAGTCGGCAGCGAGATCAAGTTCGACAACATCCTGATGCTGGGTGACAGCGATGGCGTGAAGCTGGGCGATGCGCTGAAGGGCGCTGCCGTCACCGCCAAGGTCCTGTCCCAGGGTCGTGCTGACAAGGTGCGGATCATCAAGTTCCGTCGCCGCAAGCACCACATGAAGCGTCAGGGTCACCGTCAGTACTACACCGAAATCGAGATCACCGGCATCGCCGGCTAAGTATCAGGAGAAGCAGTCATGGCACATAAAAAGGGCGTAGGCTCCTCGCGCAACGGTCGCGACTCCAACCCGAAGTACCTGGGCGTCAAGATCTTCGGCGGCCAGGCCATCGAAGCCGGCAACATCATCGTGCGTCAGCGCGGCACCCAGTTCCACCCGGGCACCGGCGTTGGCCTGGGCCGTGACCACACCCTGTTCGCCCTCGTGGACGGCAAGGTGGAGTTCTCGGTCAAGGGCGCCAAGAAGCGCCGCACCGTCAGCATCGTCTCGGCCGACGCCTGATCCAGGCATCGCCGGCACCCGTGCCCCGGCATGGGAGTGCTGCATGAAGAGCCCCGCTTCGGCGGGGCTTTTCGTTAGAGTTGAAGCAAGACCGGCTGGGCCGGGTTACCGGCCCGCGGCCGGCATGACATTCAAGGTGGCGGCCAGCAGGCCGCGCCCATCGCAGGCATCGAAACAATGAAACTGGTAGACGAAGCAGAAATCGAAGTGTTCGCCGGCAACGGCGGCAACGGCTGCATTGGCTTCCGTCGCGAGAAGTTCATTCCGCTCGGCGGCCCGGACGGCGGCGACGGCGGTGCGGGCGGCAGCGTTTACATCCGCGCCGACGAAAACCTGAACACCCTGGTCGACTTCCGCCATGAGCGCATCTTCAAGGCGCAGCGTGGCGAGAACGGCATGGGCCGCCAGGCCTACGGCAAGGGCGGCGAAGACCTGACCATCACCGTGCCGGTCGGCACCGTGGTCATCAACGTTGCCACCGATGAAGTCATCGGCGACCTGACCCGGCACGGCGACCGCCTGCTGGTGGCCAAGGGCGGCCGCGGTGGCCTGGGCAACATGCACTTCAAGAGCTCGACCAATCGCTCGCCGCGCCAGGCGCTGCCGGGCGAGCCGGGTGAGGAGCGCACGCTGAAGCTGGAGCTGAAGCTGCTGGCCGACGTCGGCCTGCTGGGCTTCCCCAATGCCGGCAAGAGCACCCTGATCCGTGCCGTTTCGGCTGCAACGCCGAAGGTGGCCGATTACCCGTTCACCACGCTGTACCCGAACCTGGGCGTGGTGAAGGTGGAGAACCACCGCAGCTTCGTGATCGCCGACATTCCGGGCCTGATCGAAGGCGCTGCGGACGGCGCCGGCCTGGGTGCGCAGTTCCTGCGCCACCTGCAGCGCACCCGCCTGCTGCTGCACCTGGTGGACATCTCGCCGATGGAAGGCGGCGTGGAGGGCATTTCGCCGGTGGAGCAGGTGCGTGCGATCGAACGCGAGCTGGAGAAGCACGATCCGGAGCTGCTGAACAAGCCGCGCTGGCTGGTGCTGAACAAGGCTGACCTGATGTTCGAAGACGAGGCGCAGGCCGCGGCCGAGCAGATCGTCGCCGAACTGGGCTGGAAGGAGCCGTGGTTCCTGGTCTCCGCGCTGGGTCGCGAAGGTACCTTCCCGATCATGAGCCGGATCATGGCGTTCTTCGATCGCCAGAAGGAAGAAGAGCAGGAAGCCCGCGACGCGCAGTAATGCCGTTGTGGTTCCATGCGAAAAACCCGGCTTCGGCCGGGTTTTTTATTTGGTAGTGCCGGCCGCGCGGCTCCGCGGATCGCCCGGACCGCAGGCAACAAAAAACCCGGCCGAGGCCGGGCTTTTGCCTGCTGCCCAACCCCGGAGGGCAGGGCGGCAACGCCGGATCAGGCGGCCTTGAGGGCCTTGATGCGGTCGTTCAGGCGGCTCTTGTGGCGAGCAGCCTTGTTCTTGTGGATCAGGCCACGCGCGCTGAAGCGATCCAGGATCGGCTGGGCAACGGCGAAGGCGGCTTCGGCGCCGGCGGCATCGTTGGCGTCCAGCGCCTTGATCACTTTCTTGACAGCGGTGCGCAGCATCGAGCGCTGAGCCACGTTGCGCGCGTTGCGCACGACGGTCTGCTTGGCGCGCTTCTTGGCGGACTTGATATTGGCCACGGTGGTGGTTTCCTGAAAAATCGGTGTTATGGGAACAGCAAGCTAGCTAGTATGATGGCGTAAGAAATGCACGTCAAGTCGATTGTCAAGAGGGACGCTGAGTGAGTTCACCCAAGTTGTTGCGGGGCCTGCTGTCGTTCAGCAGCATGACCATGGTCTCGCGCGTTCTCGGACTTGTCCGGGACTTCGTGGTGACCACCACGTTCGGCACCAACGCCATCACTGATGCTTTCTGGGTCGCCTTCAGGGTACCCAATTTCCTGCGGCGTTTGTTCGCCGAGGGCTCGTTTGCCACCGCTTTCGTGCCCGTGTTCACGGAAGTGAAGGAAACCCGCAGCCACGCCGAACTGCGCGAACTGATGGCGCGCACCGCCGGCACCCTGGGCGGGGTGCTGATGCTGGTCACCGCACTGGCCCTGATCTTCGCGCCGCAGCTGGCCTCGGTCTTCTCCAGTGGCGTTGATACCGACCCGGTCAAGCAGGGCCTGCTGGTCGACCTGTTCCGCCTGACCTTCCCGTTCCTGCTGTTCGTCTCGCTGACCGCACTGGCCGGCGGTGCGCTGAACAGCTTCCAGCGCTTCGCGATGCCGGCGCTGACCCCGGTCATTCTCAACCTGTGCATGATCGCCGGTGCGCTGTGGCTGGCGCCGCGGCTGGGCGGCACGCCGGAAAAGCAGATCCTGGCGCTGGGCTGGGCGGTGCTGGCGGCCGGCACCCTGCAGTTGCTGTTCCAGCTGCCCTCGCTGAAGGGCATCAACCTGCTGACCCTGCCGCGCTGGGGCTGGAACCATCCGGGGGTGCGCAAGGTGCTGACGCTGATGGTGCCGACGCTGTTCGGTTCGTCGGTGGCGCAGATCAATCTGCTGCTGGATACCCTCATCGCCGCCAAGCTGACCGACGGCTCGCAGTCCTGGCTGTCGCTGGCTGACCGCTTCCTGGAGCTGCCGCTGGGCGTGTTCGGCGTGGCGCTGGGCACGGTGATCCTGCCGGCGCTGGCCCGCCACCACGTCAGCACCGACCGCGAGGGCTTCTCGCGCTCGTTGGACTGGGGCCTGCGCATGACCCTGCTGATCTCGGTGCCGGCCATGCTGGGCCTGCTGCTGCTGGCCGAGCCGCTGATCGCGACCATCTTCCAGCACGGCCAGTTCAGTGCCTTCGATACCCGCATGACCGCGTTGTCGGTGTACGGCCTGAGCTTCGGCCTGCCGGCATTCGCCCTGCTGAAGGTGGTACTGCCGGCTTTCTACGCCCGCCAAGACACCAAGACGCCGGTGCGCGCGGGTGTGGCCGCGCTGGTGGCCAACATGGTGTTCAACTTCGCCCTTCTGGCGGTGTTGTACCAGGTGATGGTGCCGGACGAGCTGAAGGCGCAGGGCGTGATGGCGGCCATCGGCAAACAGCCGGGCCTGCACCTGGCGCTGGGCATTGCCAGTGCGCTGTCCAGTTACCTGAACCTGGGCCTGCTCTGGTACTGGCTGGGCAAGACCGATGTCTACCGCCGCCGGCTGGGCTGGGCTGGCTATCTGCTGCGGCTGCTGCTGGCCTGCGCGGCCATGGTCGGGGTGCTGCTGGCCCTGCTGCACTGGCTGCCAGGCTTCTCGGCGATGACTGTGTGGGAGCGGATCGGCGCCCTGGCGCTGCTGGTCGGTGGCGGTGGCGCGACCTACGCGGTTGCCATGGTCGCGATGGGCTTCCGCCCGCGCGACCTGCGTGGGCATTGATCGTGCGCCGTGACGGCTATACTTCAGGGTTACACCATTGAAGCGGCGGCCCCGGTCGGGCCGGAACGAGAGTTGATGAGCAGGCTGTTCAGAAGCGTGGAGGGCGGGGCGCTGTTCCCCAACGGAAGCGTGGTCTGTATCGGTGCATTTGACGGCCTCCACCTGGGCCATCGTGCGCTGGTGCGCCACGCGGTTGCCCGCGCGCGCGCCTTGGGCGTGGCCGCAGTGGCCGTGGCATTCGAGCCGCTGCCGCGTGAATTCTTTTCCCAGGGCACGCCGCCACCGCGGCTGACCCTGGCCCGCAGCAAGGTCGAGATCCTGCGCGAGCTCGGTGTGGATGCGATCGGACTGTTGCGTTTCGACGCGGCGATGGCAGCGATGCCGGCCGAGGATTTCGTCCACCGGCTGCTGGCCCACCGCCTGGGCGCACGCGAAGTGTGGATCGGCCCGGAGTTCTGCTTCGGCAACCGCCGCCGTGGCGACCTGGCCCTGCTGCAGAAGATGGGCGCTGCACTGGGCTTCACCGCGGGCGAGATCGAAGCGGTGGATCTGCATGGCGAGCGCATTTCCAGCACCCGCATCCGCCAGCTGCTGCAGCAGGGCGACTTCGCCCGTGCCAACGACCTGCTGGGCCGTCCATACGCGATCAGCGGCCGGGTGGTGCGCGGTCGACAGCTTGGCCGTACGCTGGGTTTCCCCACTGCCAACCTGCGTTTCCCGAAGACGCCGGCGCTGTCGGGTATCTACGCGACCTGGGTGCATGGTGTGTTCGACCAACCGTGGCCATCGGTGTCCAGCTTCGGCACGCGGCCGACGGTGGAGGGCGTGGAGCCGCTGCTGGAAGCCCACCTGTTCGATTTCCAGGGTGACCTGTACGGTCGCCACATCGACGTGGAATTCGTCGCCAAGCTGCGCGACGAAGAGAAGTTCAATGATCTGGCGGCGCTGACCGACCAGATGCACCGCGACGCCGAACAGGCGCGCGCCATCCTTTCCGAACATAGATTGCGAGCCACTGCGTGAGCCAGGACTACAAGACCACCCTGAACCTGCCAGCCACCGAATTCCCGATGCGCGGCGACCTGCCCAAGCGCGAGCCGGGCATTCTGGCGCGGTGGGAAGCGCAGGGGCTCTACCAGCAGCTGCGCGACAACGCCGCCGGCCGCCCGCTGTTCGTGCTGCACGACGGCCCCCCGTACGCCAACGGCCGCATCCACCTCGGCCACGCGGTCAACAAGATCCTGAAGGACATCATCGTCAAGTCGCGCTACCTGGCCGGCTTCGATGCGCCCTATGTGCCGGGCTGGGACTGCCATGGCCTGCCGATCGAGATCGCGGTGGAAAAGAAGTGGGGCAAGGTCGGCACCAAGCTCGACGCCGTCGAATTCCGCCAGAAGTGCCGCGAGTTCGCCGAAGAGCAGATCAATATCCAGCGCGTGGACTTCAAGCGGCTGGGCGTGACCGGTGACTGGGACAACCCGTACAAGACCCTGAGCTTCGACTTCGAAGCCAACGAGATCCGTGCGCTGTCCAAGGTCGTGGCCAACGGCCACCTGGTGCGCGGCGCCAAGCCGGTGTACTGGTGCTTCGACTGTGGCTCGGCGCTGGCCGAGGCCGAGATCGAGTACCAGGAAAAGGAATCGCCGGCGATCGACGTGGCCTACGCCGCACGCGATGCGCAGGCCATCGGCCAGGCGTTCGGCGTGAGCGTGCCGGCCGACGTGGAAGTGGCCGTACCGATCTGGACCACCACCCCGTGGACGCTGCCGGCCTCGCTGGCGGTGTCGCTGGGCGCGGAGATCCGCTACGTGCTGGCCGAAGGCCCGGCGCACAACGGCAAGCGCCGTTGGCTGGTGCTGGCTGCGGCGCTGGCCGAGCGCGCACTGCAGCGCTACGGCGTCGAGAACGTGGTGCTGCACGGTGAAACCACCGGTGCGGCGCTGGAGAACCAGCTGCTGGCGCACCCGTTCTACCCGGAGCGCGAGATCCTGGTGCTCAACGGCGACCACGTCTCCGACGAGGACGGTACCGGTGCGGTGCACACCGCCCCCGGCCACGGCCAGGAAGACTTCGTGGTCAGCCAGAAGTACGGCCTGCTGGACAAGTACAACGCCGGCCAGGTGACCCCGATCGACGGTCGTGGCGTGTACCTGGAATCGACCCCGCCGGCCGGTGACGTGGTGCTGGCCGGCCAGCACCTGTGGAAGGCGCAGGAGGCCATCGTCGGCGTGCTGCGCGACAACGGTTCGCTGCTGGCGTTCCATCCGATCCGCCACAGCTACCCGCACTGCTGGCGCCACAAGACGCCGGTGGTGTTCCGCGCCACCCCGCAGTGGTTCATTTCGATGGACAAGGCCAACCTGCGCAACGATGCGCTGGCCGCCATCGACACCGTCGGCTGGTTCCCGGCCTGGGGGAAGGCGCGCATCCAGAGCATGGTCGACGGCCGCCCGGACTGGACCATCTCGCGCCAGCGCACCTGGGGCGTGCCGATCGCACTGTTCACCCACCGGCAGACCGGCGAGATCCATCCGCGTTCGGTGGAGCTGATGCAGCAGGTCGCCGACCGCGTCGAAGCCGAGGGCATCGACGTGTGGTACTCGCTGGATGCCGCCGAACTGCTGGGCGCTGAAGCCGCCGACTACGAGAAGGTCACCGACATCCTCGACGTCTGGTTCGATTCGGGCGTGACCCATGAAGGCGTGCTCGCCGCGCGTGGCTTCGGCAAGCCGGCCGACCTGTACCTGGAAGGTTCCGACCAGCACCGCGGCTGGTTCCAGTCCTCGCTGCTGACCGGCGTGGCGATCGACAAGCGCGCCCCGTACAAGCAGTGCCTGACCCACGGCTTCACCGTGGATGAGCACGGCCGCAAGATGTCCAAGTCGCTGGGCAACGGCATCGAGCCGCAGGACATCATGAACAAGCTGGGCGCGGACATCCTGCGCCTGTGGATCGCCTCGGCCGACTACAGCAACGAGATGTCGCTGTCGCAGGAGATCCTGAAGCGCAACGCCGACGCCTACCGCCGCCTGCGCAATACCGCGCGCTTCCTGCTCGGCAACCTGGACGGCTTCGACCCGGCCCAGCACCTGCGTCCGCTCGGCCAGATGGTCGCGCTGGACCGCTGGATCGTGCATCGCGCGTGGGAGCTGCAGGAGAAGATCAAGGCGGCCTACGACGGCTATAACATGGCCGAGATCGTGCAGCTGCTGCTGAACTTCTGCAGCGTGGACCTGGGCTCGCTGTACCTGGACGTGACCAAGGACCGCCTGTACACGATGCCGACCGATTCGCACGGTCGCCGTTCGGCACAGAGCGCGATGTACCACATCGCCGAAGCGTTCACCCGCTGGGTCGCGCCGATCCTGACCTTCACCGCCGACGAGCTGTGGGGCTACCTGCCGGGCGAGCATGCTGGCCATGTGCTGTTCACCACCTGGTACGACGGCCTGGCGCCGCTGCCGGCCGATGCCCAGCTCAACGCCGCCGACTTCGACCAGCTGCTGGCCGTGCGCGAACAGGTGGCCAAGGTGCTCGAGCCGATGCGGGCAAACGGCGCGATCGGTGCCGCACTGGAAGCGGAGATCACCATTGCCGCCAGCGAGGAGCAGGCCGCGCGCTGGCAGCCGCTGGCCGATGAACTGCGTTTCCTGTTCATCAGTGGCGACGTGCAGGTGCGCCCGGCGACCACCGACGAGGTGTTCGTCAGTGCCCAGCCGACCAGCAAGGCCAAGTGCGTGCGCTGCTGGCACCACCGCGCCGACGTCGGCAGCAACGCCGATCATCCGGAACTGTGCGGCCGTTGCGTAAGCAACGTGACCGGCGCCGGCGAAGTGCGGAGCTGGTTCTGATGGCCGCGCCCCGTCCGCATCCGAACGCCCTGGTCTGGCTGCTGCTGTCGGCCGCCATCATCGGCCTGGACCAGTGGTCCAAGGCCTGGGTGCTGTCGAGCCTGCCGGAGTTCCAGCCGGTGGTGGTCATCGACGGCTTCTGGAACTGGTACCGCACCTACAACACCGGCGCGGCATTCAGTTTCCTGAGCGACGCCGGTGGCTGGCAGAAGTACTTCTTCACCGCACTGGCGATCGCCATCAGCGGCCTGATGGCGTGGTGGCTGCGCGGCACCGCGCGCGGCAACTGGAAGGCCGCGGTGCCGTATGCGCTCATCATCGGCGGCGCCATCGGCAACGTGATCGACCGCCAGGTGCACGGCCACGTGGTCGACTTCATCCAGTGGTACGTGGGCAGCTACACCTGGCCCTCGTTCAACATCGCCGACTCGGCCATCGTGGTGGGTGCCATCGGCATCGCCCTGTTTGGCCTGTTCGACGGCAAGTCCGCCAAAAAGGCGGATAATGCCAACCCGAAACCGTAAGCCGGCCGCTGCCGGGAGATTGAACTGATGGATGTGCTGCTCGCCAACCCGCGTGGTTTCTGTGCCGGTGTCGATCGTGCGATCGAGATCGTCAAGCGCGCGATCGAAACGCTGGGCGCGCCCATCTACGTCCGCCATGAAGTGGTGCACAACCGCTTCGTGGTCGACGACCTGAAGCAGCGCGGCGCGATCTTCGTCGAGGAACTCGACGAAGTGCCGGACAACAACACGGTGATCTTCAGCGCCCATGGCGTGTCCCAGGCCGTGCGCCAGGAAGCCGAGCGCCGTGGCCTGAAGGTGTTCGACGCCACCTGCCCGCTGGTGACCAAGGTCCACTTCGAAGTCGCCCGCCACTGCCGTGCCGGCCGTGACGTGGTGTTGATCGGCCACGCCGGTCACCCGGAGGTGGAAGGCACCATGGGCCAGTGGAACCGCGAAGCCGGCACCGGCCAGATCTACCTGGTGGAAGACGTGGAGCAGGTTGCCACGCTGCAGATCAACCAGCCGGACAACTTCGCCTACACCACCCAGACCACGCTGTCGGTGGATGACACGCGCGGCATCATCGATGCGCTGCGCGAGCGGTTCCCGGCGATGCAGGGCCCGAAGAACGACGACATCTGCTACGCCACGCAGAACCGCCAGGATGCCGTGCGCGATCTGGCCAAGCGCTGCGACCTGGTGCTTGTGGTCGGTTCGCCGAACAGCTCCAACTCCAACCGCCTGAGCGAGCTGGCCCGCCGTGAAGGCGTGGAGTCGTACCTGATCGATGGCGCGCACGAGATCGACCCGGCGTGGGTGGCGGGCAAGCAGCACATCGGCGTGACCGCTGGCGCCTCGGCGCCGCAGGTTCTGGTCGACGGCGTGCTGGCACGCCTGGCCGAGCTGGGTGCCAGTGGCGTGTCCGAGCTGGACGGCGAGCCGGAATCGATGGTGTTCGCGCTGCCGAAGGAACTGCGCCTGCGCCTGGTCGACTGACCGGGAAAGGCCCCATCCACGCATGGCGTGGATAAGCACATCCATGACCTTTGGCCATGGGGCCGGCCATCGCACAGGCCTAGCATCGGAGGATTCTCCGATGCTGGAAGTTGCCGATGAAGACCCGTGCCCTGGCGATGTCGTTGCTGTTCGCGCTGGCCGCCACGCCCGCGCTGGCGCAGGCCTCGCCATCGGGTGATGCCGCAGCCCCAGGCCTGCTGCGCATCGATGTGGATGCACGTGACCTTGCCCGTCGCATCTTCAAGGTGACCGCCACCGTGCCGGTCAAGCCCGGTCCGGTCACCCTGCTGTACCCGCAGTGGATTCCCGGCAACCATTCGCCCACCGGCCCGATCGACAAGCTGGCCGGCCTGCGCGTGACCGCCAACGGCAAGCCGCTGGCCTGGCAGCGCGACCAGTACAACGTCTATGCGTTCAAGGTGGACGTGCCCGAGGGCGTCAGCGAGATCGTCGCCCACTTCGATTTCCTGTCCTCGCAGGGCGGGAGCCAGGGGCGGGTGGTGATGACCCCGGAAATGCTCAACCTGCAGTGGAACGCCAATTCGCTGTATCCGGCCGGCGTAGATGCGCGCAACCTGCAGGCGCAGGCCAGCGTGACCCTGCCCAAGGGCTGGTCGTTTGCCACGGCGCTGGAAACCGCGCGCCGCGACGGCGATACGGTGGTGTTCAAGCCGATCTCGTATGACCATCTGGTCGATTCGCCGTTGTTTGCCGGCGAGCACTACCAGCGCATCGATCTCGATCCGGGCGCGAAGGTGCCGGTGCACCTCAATGTGTTTGCCGACGAAGCCAAGTCGCTGAAGCCGACCGACGCGCAGATCACGATGCACCGCGCGCTGGTGCAGCAGGCCGACAGGCTCTATGGCGCGCGTCACTACAACCATTATGAATTCCTGCTGGCCTTGACCGATCGTCTTGGCGGCATCGGCCTGGAGCATCACCGCTCCAGCGAGAACAGCGCCGACCCGGGTTACTTCACCGAGTGGGACAGCAACGCGTGGATGCGCGATCTGCTGCCGCACGAGTACACCCATTCCTGGAACGGCAAGTACCGTCGCGGTGCCGACCTGGCCACCGCCAATTTCAACGTGCCGATGGGCGACAGCCTGCTGTGGGTGTACGAGGGCCAGACCCAGTTCTGGGGCCAGGTGCTGGCGGCACGCTCGGGGCTGTGGTCGGTCGCGCAGGCGCGCGACATGCTGGCCAATGTGGCCGCGACCTATGACCGTGGCCGCCCGGGCCTGGCCTGGCGTCCGCTGCAGGACACCACCAACGACCCGACCATCGCCCAGCGTCGCACGCTGCCGTATCGCAACTACCAGATGAGCGAAGACTACTACTCCGGCGGCCAGATGCTGTGGCTGGAAGTGGAAGGCAAGCTGCGCGAACTGAGTGGCAACCGCCGCAGCCTGGATGACTTCGCGCGCGCCTTCTTCGGCGTCGGCAATGGCGACTGGGACGTCAACCCGTACACCTTCGACGACGTGGTCGCGACCTTGAACGGCATCGCGCCGTACGACTGGGCGACGTTCCTGCGCGGGCGCCTGGACGGCCACGGCGCGTTGACCGGTGGCCTGGAGCTGGCGGGCTGGAAGCTGGTCTACCGCGATACGCCGAACGATGCCTACAAGGCGCAGGAGAAGCGCGCCAAGGCCGCATTGCTGGCGTACTCGCTGGGTGCGACGGTGCTCGACAACGGTACGGTCGGCGACGTGATCTGGGACAGCCCGGCCTTCAACGCCGGCCTGGCGCCTGGCATGAAGGTGATTGCCGTTGGCGGCCGCGAGTACAGCAGCCAGCGCTTGAAGGACGCGGTGGCGGCGGCTGCTGCGAAGGACAAGGCGCCGATCGTGCTGCTGGTGAAGCAGTTCGATCGGATCGACACGATGAACATCGACTACCACGGTGGCCTGCAGTACCCGGTGCTGGAGCGCATTGCCGGCAAGCCTGACCGCCTTGCGGAGCTGTGGAAGCCACGATGAAGCCGCGCGCCCGCGATGGCGTGATCCTGCTGATGGCGATCCTGGCCATCGTCGGCACGTTCCTGCACGGTGACGGGCGCTGGCTGCACTGGCTGGCGAAGCCGGCGACCACGCTGCTGATCGCTGCCATCGCCTGGCGGGTGCGTGATCCTGCGCAGCCGACCTACCGGCGCGCGGTGCTGGCCGGCATGCTGCTGTCGTGCGTGGGTGACATCGCGCTGATGCTGCCGATGGACGCGTTCGTACCGGGGCTGGTGGCGTTCCTGCTGGCGCACCTCTGCTACATCGTGGCCTTCCGCGACGGCCTGCGTGCCGGACGTGGCCTGCTCGCCGCCAGCGTCCTGCTGGCGACGTTTGCTGTGCTCAACGTACTTGGCCTGTGGCCGCACCTGCCCGCACCGATGCGCATTCCGGTGCTGGCGTATGTGGTGGTGCTGGCCTCGATGGCGGTGCTGGCACTGGCACGCCAGTGGCGCCGGCCACAGCCGGCTGCCGTGGAAGCCCGAAGCGCCCGCTGGGCCGCGGCAGGTGCAGTGCTGTTCGTGGCCAGCGATTCACTGCTGGCCTGGGACCGCTTCGCCGGCGGTCTGCCGCTGGCGAGCGTGCTGGTGCTGTCCACCTACTACGGCGCGCAGTACGCCTTCGCCCGCTCGGTGAAACAGCAAAAAGGGGACGGAGGGGATTAAGTCGTTTACGCCACGGTGCTGTCTGCGACTTGATCCCCTCCGTCCACTTTCTGAGGCGTTGACTATCGGTGGCTCACGTTGCCGGAACGGCCCTGAGCGTCGAACGAGAGTCGCACGGACTCGCGATCACCGGCGACTTCATCCGGCAGCCATACCAGCTTGCCGCCCTTGCGCACGATCACATACACGTGGCCGACTTCGGATGCGGGGTTCTGCAGGGCATTGCGCTGTACCTGCAGCGCCTGCGCCACACGCGGTACTGCCTCGAAATCAATGTTGGCCAGAGGCGTGCTGCTGCGCTGTAGGCTGATGGTGGGGGCGAACTGTTGTGGGTTCACTGGATTGCCCTTGCGCCACTGGCCGTGCTCGAAGTGGTAGCTGTCCACGTGCGTTGGTTGCTGGGGGTTGACGAGGTCCAGGTTGATGCGGCCATCGTCGTAGAAGTGGATGCTGTGGAACACCGTCAACCGGTGCCCGGCCAGTGCAGGCATCTGTTCCAGTGCCTGGCGGGCGGCCAGCAGGTAGTCCGCATCGAACAACCGGTTGCTGCGTTCGGGAACCGGCATTGATCGCGGTTCGGGAATCGGGGCGAGCGAAGCGGGCCTCTCGCGCGATGGCGGCATGGTGATCGGCGCGGTCGCGCGGTCAGCCTGCACCGAATGCCCCAGTGTTTCGCCTATCGTCTGCAGCGCACCACCGGCATCGGCGGCGCCAGCCAGCACCAGCAGCACGGCGGAAAATACCACGGGTGTGGAAGGCGGCCGCTTCATACAGCCTCCAGGCGCACATTGCTGCGGTCATCCGGGTCGTACAGCAGCGTGACCTGCTCGCGTGGAACGTTGGCCAGCTCGATCAACGGGATGAAGCGGCGCACGCTCACCTGCTGTATGCCACCTTCTCGGTCGGTATATTCCAGCTGGAACTCCACCTGCGGCTGTTCGTTGAGGTAGGTGCCGGTCTGGCGCACCTTCAATACCCGGGCCTCCACACCGATGCCGCGGTACTTCAGCGCGTCTCCGCGGGCATCGGCGTGCAGCAGGCGGCCGAGCAGGCGCAGGACCAGGGCGTAGCCGCACAACACCAGCGGGCACACCAGCAGTGGGTGGCCGAAGGTCAGGAAGGTCCAGCCCAGGCCCTCGCTCTGCAGCCGATAGGCCCACACATAGGCAGCGGCAACGGCTGCGATGCCGAGTGCTGCACCGATGCCGCGTCGCCACAGGCTGGCGACATTCAGTTCGGGCTGGGCACCGTCCAGTACCACGTTCGGGAACGCGCCCGGCACCCGGCTCAGGCGTGCATCGATGTGCCTGCCGACGCCGAAGCGCTGCAGTTGCGGCTTGCTGTCGACTACCAGCAGCTGTTCGCGGATCGGCGTGCCGGACAGGTTCTTGAAGGACAGCTGCAGTTTCCATTGCGCTAAGCCACGCACCTGCACGCCGGTCTGTTCAGCGTGTTCGATCAGCGCATCGCGTGGTTCGCCATCGGCGAGGATCGAGCGAACGCGATGCAGGGCGCGTGGTGGGCCGAGCAGCAGGAAATGCAGGAACGCGAACAGCAGAGCGAGCCATGCAGCGAGCGACAGTGCCAGCAGCAACAGTGCCAGCCACGGTGCACTGCGATCAGCCAGCGCCACCGGCCACGAGGTGCCGAAATAGAGAATGCAGGGGAAGGGCAACGTGAAGAACAGCAGGAACGCGCCCCAGAACCAGAGATAGGCCTTCATGGGGGGGGGGGGCAGACCGGTGGAACAGGCCGCGTAGGTTACTACGCTCAGCGGAACTGCAGGGTAAGCAGGTAGTAGCGGCCGAGCGGATCATCCAGCCCCGGCATCTGCCCGCCATTGCCGACCAGGTAGTTCACCGGTTGCGTGTCGAGCACGTTGTGCACGTCCAGCGCCGCGACGACGCGCGGGCCGAGGCGGCGTGCCAGGTGCAGGTTCCAGCGCAGCTGGCGCGGATTCATGCAGTGGTTCTGTTCGGCCTGATCCTGCGGGCATTCGGCCCCCGGCAGCCAGGCACGGGTGCGACCGACCTGGTTGCCGCGCAGGGCGACGTCCCAGTTGCTGTTCTGCCATTGCGCGTTCAACACCGCAGCCAGCTCGGGTGTCACATGGCCGCGCAGGTCCACGGCGGCCCCGTGGTCACGGCGCCGACGCAGTTCCTGCTGCTTCAGCGCATCGAGTGAGAACAACCATTGGCCGTTGCTGCCGCTGTCGATGCGGTATTCGCCACGCAGGACCCAGTTGCGGGAGGTGGTGCGGCCGATGTTGTCGAACGACAGCCGCAGGCTGCTCAGGTAGCCGTCGTCATCCAGCTCCCAGGTGCTGCGATTCCACACCGCATCGCTTGGCTGCAGGGCGAGGATCTCGTTGCGCAGTTCCACGATGTTGTGGGTCAGCGACAACGAAAACGTGTCGTTGGGTGTCCATGTGCCGGCCAGCGAATGGCTGCGCGATCGCTCGGCCTTCAGTGCATCGTTCTCAACCACGTTGGCCGTGACGCTGCAGCCGCCACTGGCCGTGGCCATTGCACATTCAGGAAGGGCACTGGACACCGGAAGCGTGATCGACCCGAAGTAGCCCGGGGGGCGCCGTTGCTCGAACAGGCTCGGCGCACGGTAGCCGCGTCCGCTGGCCAGCAGGAACGACCAGTGAGGCGTCGGGGTCCAGCGCAGTCCGGCACGTGGCGAGAACGCCATGAAGCCGTCGTCGCGGTCCCAGCGTGCGGCGAGGTCCGCGCGCAGCGTGGGTGCCAGTGGCAGGCCCAGCTCGGTATAGACACCGCTGCTTTGCCGCGACAGGCGGCGTTGCTGCTGCGGCAAACCCAATGCAAGGTCGCCCTGGCTCAGCAGCGCATCCGGATGCGAGGTCCAGCGCTCATGGCGCAGGTCTATGCCGGTCGCCAGTTGCGCATTGCCCCCGGCCATCGCCATCAGCTCACGCTGCACGCCCCACCAGCCCTGCCACTGTGCAGTGCTGCCGCGGTTGCGGATGGATGGGAACAGCGCGTCCATATCGGCTGCCGGCGGCGCGTCGAAGCCGGGAATGAACCTGCGTGCCTGCGTTGCTTCAAGCAGCAGCGCCGTGCGCACCGTGCCTGCCGTGGACAAGGTGACTTCGCTGCGCTGCGCACTGATGCCGGCTTCCCAGCTGCGCCGGCCCTGGTCACGTCCGATGCCGAAGGTGACGTCCGTATCGGTGGCGCGGACCTTGGGACGCACGTTGCCGGCCTCACGCAGCACACTGTTGAAGGTGATGCCCCGCGACACCACCGCAACGGCGGTCGGGCCCAGGTCGAAGCGCTGGCGGTTGTGACTGGCCCGCACCTCGGCATAGGCATAGCGTCCCTCACCCCGTTCGTGCCGGTAGCGCAGGTAGGCCGACGCGGTATCCGAGGCCGGTTGCAGCGAACGCGGCCGGGCGCTGTCGAACCAGCAGCCGTCCTCGCGCCGCTCCAGGGGCGGCTCGCAGCGCCGCGCGGGCACGTACCAGTTGCCCAGGATCGCGCCGATCGGATATAGCGAGGTTTCCGCATGCCAGTCACGCTGGTCACCGGCGACATGCTCGACACGGTGCAGATCGAGACCGGCAAACCAGCGGTCTCCGTTGCCACGCGCGCCGCCCGTGGCGGCCTGCAGGCGGTACTGGCCCGCGTCGCCACGGCTGCTGAGTCCGGTCTGCAGCATGGCTTCGGGCCCATCGGCCTGGTCGCGCAGGATGATGTTGACCACGCCGGACATGGCATCGGCGCCATAGATGGCCGAGGCACCGCCGCGTACCAGTTCGATGCGGTCGACGAAGCTCAGCGGAATGCCGCCGAGGTCGGTCAGCCCACCCTGTTCCAGCGACACCATCGGATAGCGCGGCAGGCGCCGGCCATTGACCAGGAACAGCGTCGCCCGCGGTCCCATGCCATCGAGGCTGGTGGTGGCCGCTGCACCCACCGGCAGGTACTGCGAATCGCCGCCGCGCGAGGTGCTCATGGCAGGATGGCCGTTCATGCCAGGCAGGTGCCGCAGCAGGTCGAACAGGTTGCCGTAGCCACTGCGCAGGATGTCGTCACGATCAATGGTGGTGACCGGCAGCGTGGTCTGCACCGAAGAGCGCGGCAGCCGGCTGCCGGTGACGTGGATGGGAGCCAGTTCCACCTGGTGCGGCGTGTCGGCGGACCTGGGAGGCGGGCGCGGCAGACGCGGGGCGGTGACCGCTGCTGGCGGCTTGGCAGGCTCGGCATGGACCCGCCGCACGACAAAAGCACCCGAGGACGTGCGCAGGATGTTCACCGGCAGGCCGGCAACCAGTTGCTTCAGCGAAACCCCGGTATCGCGCTGGCCACGGGTGCCATCGGTGCGCAGACCCTCCAGTTCACGTGCGTCGAACAGCAGGGCGGTGCCACTCTGCCGGGCCCATTGCTGCAGTGCCGGTACCAGTGGGCCGGCGCCCACGTCGATCGCCAGCGTGCCCGCGGGCGTGCCGGCATCGGCCATCGGTACTGCGGCAACGCCCAGGGCAAGGCATAGCAGGGCCCGGAGCAGCCCCCACTGCAGCGCACCCGGACCTGCCTTCACTGCCGGTCTCCTCAGTATGTGCGGCGCAGTTCCAGCGCGCCATCCGGACGCGTCTGGCCAGCCACGGACCACCCCAGTTCCAGCGCCGACAGCAGCTCCTGCGCATCGCCGGCACGGAAGGTACCGCTCACGGCCAGGCTGGCGATCTCAGGATCGGCGATCACCAGCGGCGTGCGGCCGTAACGGTTCATGCGTTCGACCACGATCGACAGGGGGGTGGCATCGAACACCAGTTGCCCCTGCAGCCAGCCTTCAGCGGCGGCAGTGGAGGAGAGGGCAGGGCCTGGCTGGATACGGCCGGAAGGCAGAACCTGCAGCTGCTGGCCGGGCGCCAGCGTGTGCTGCGCTGCGCCGCTGCTGACTTCGACGGCACCTTCCAGCAGCGCGACCTCGACCAGGCCGTCGCGCAGGCGTTCCACCTGGAAGGTCGTGCCGATGTCGCGGATCGTACTGTCGCCGGCGCGCAGTTGCAGCGCCTTGTTCGACGCTGCGACCTGCAGTTGCAGCCGGCCCTGCTCCAGCACCAGCTCACGATGGCGCCAGCCGAAGCGGGCGCGGAGAGTTGTGCCAGCATCCAGCATGGCGACGCTGCCATCGGCCAGCGTCTGCTGCTGTGGCTGGTGCGAATCATTGGCGTAGACCTGTGGCGTCGGGTTGCCGTCGACGGCAGCCATCCAGCCGATGCCGATCGCCATGCAGACACCGGCAGCAGCGGCCACGCCCGGCAACCAGCGCCGGCGCGGCGGACGCGCCGCGCGTGCCGCAGCGGTCCGCAGCCAAGGGTCAGCCGCAAGCCCAGCGCCCTGCTGGAACAGGGTTTCGGCCTGCACCCAGGCTTTGACGTGGGCCGGATCTTCGGCCAGCCAGTCCTCGAACGCTTCGCGTTCGGCCGACGTGCAGTCCGGGGCTTCCAGGCGGGCTACCCAGGCGCTTGCGCGTTCAAACAGCTGTGCATCATCCCTGTGCGGGGTGCCACTCATTGGCCGTCCCTGTCGTTATGCAGCGGATCCGATCCCAACTCCTGACGCAGGCCCTGCAGGGCGCGGGCGATATGTTTTTCCACGGTCTTGGCAGTAATTCCACAATGCCGCGCGATCTGCGTGTAGCTCATGCCGGTAATGCGGTTGAGCAGATAGACCTCGCGTGCGCGTTCGGGCAGCTTGAACAGGGCCTGCCGCAGCAGGGACAGCATCTGCCCTGACTCGGCCTGGCGCAATGGATCGGGCGAGGAACTGGACGGTTCGTCGCTGCCATCGTGTTCGGCCAGCGGCAGATGCGGCCGCGACAGCGGTGAGCGGCCGCGGTCTGCCAGGCGGTTGCGGGCGATACGATACAGCAGCAGGCGCAGTTCGTCCGGGCCCTGTGCGCGGTAGCGGATCAGCCGCTCCATGCAGTCCTGCGCGATATCCTCCGCATCCTCAGGCCCAACCCCCCGCGTGCGCAGGAACGCGCACAGCGGTGCGCGCTCTTCGCGCACGAACGCGATGAAGGCATCCGCAGGTGCGGGCAGCTCCGGCGCGCGATGGAGCAGGGGAGACGGGGTGGACAGGGCTGGCCTCGACGGTGGGTGGCGAATGCGTCGTCGAGTTTTACGCGACGATGACCGGATGGGGAAGAGTGTGCATCGATCGAATTGCCATTGTGAATGTATTCATTTTCCAGGATCCGTTCCACTGGGGGAGATCATCCCGCTGCGGCGTTGATCGCTCCATCCGCGTGTTGCGGGTGGAGAGAGAACACATGAAGTACTCGACGTTGAGCCTGGCCCTGGCCGGGCTGATGGGCGTTGCCGCCATAGCCGTGGTGGATGACGTCATGGCAACCAATTATCACGTGCAGGGCGATCGCATCTTCCTGAGTGGAGATGTGACCTACGCCGACGCGGTGTCCCTGCCGGCATTGCTGGCCAAGGCACAGGCCGAAGGCCGGCCGGTCCGTGAGGTGGTGCTGCGTACGTCCAATGGTGGCGCGTTGATCGCCGGGGAGTGGCTGCAGGGCATCATCCGCACCTCCGGGCTGAACACCATCGTGTCCGGCAATTGCATCTCGTCCTGCTCGATCATGCAGTCCGGCGGCGTCGAGCGCTATCTGGCCGGCGATCTGCCGCTCATCGACTCGGTGCAGATGCACGCAGCCAGCAGCGGCGGCAAGGTGATCTACACGCCGTCGCCGCGCATGACCCAGATCTATAGTGGCAACTACGGTGGTGGCATGGATGCCGGGCTGCTGCACAAGGTCATGTATGAAGTGGTGAAGCCGAACGACCTGCTGGTGTTGCGCGATCCGGCACGCGGCACCGGTCCCTCGGTCACCTTCGACCCCGATGGCAGTGGCAGCAAGCTGTAGTCGTTCCCCGGCCAGGACATCTACAGCAACAGGATCATCACCGCGAACGGGTACCGCGATCCGGGCGACACCCTGAACGTCACCGCCAACGTGACCGGTGACATCAATCCCGGCTACCTGCGCACCGGACGCCAGCTGCAGGCATTCGTCGACGACGACTTCACACGCTGGAATACCGACTGGCGATCCGCCTACATCAATGTCGCACAGAGCATCTACACCGCATCCAGCCACGACCCGCAGGGCATCGGTGCGCTCTCGGTGCAGGGTTACCTCAGTGACCCGGACATCCAGGGCCTGTTGCTGTCCAAGCTGCGGCTGGCTGATCTGGATGTCTCCACGCTCGACAACGCCATGGCCAGCGATGGCTCTGGTTTCACCGGAGATGTGCGCGCGCTGGACGTGGGCGGCTACCTCGATGCGACGTACGCGCGCGGCTATCTGTCGGCGGCCGTGCGCTACACCGATCTGCGGCATGAGACCCGTCGCAGCATCGGCGGTATCGATGGCCTGCAGCAGCCCCTGCGCGCGAAGTACAGCAACGATGCGATCTCCGCACGTGTTGAACATGCGTTCTCGTTCACCACCGGCAAGGGCCTGGTGATCCAGCCGTTGCTGCCGGTGGTGGATTACGCGCGCACTTCGGCCACGCGCTTCAATGAAGGGGAGGGCGCCGGAGCACTGATCGGTCGCAGCGGCAGCCTGGAGAGCATCCGCGTGGGTGCGGGCCTGCAGCTGTTCAAGACGTTCGAAGGCAACAACGGCGAGCGCATCACCCCGCGCGCCCGGGTGGTCTGGCAGAAGGAGCCGGGTGATTCGCAGGTCCGTTACAGCACCGGTTTTGCTGCAGCACCGGACGTGGTGTTCGGCGCCAGCAGCCAGGCGGTGGGCGAGCAGGTGCTGGCCTGGAACCCGGGCGTGACCAGCCGCGCCAGCGAACGGTTGTCGATCATGGCCGCCGACTATGTGGGCGAGCGCCGCGACGGGCAGATCCAGAGCGGCGTGATGCTGGGCCTGGGCTACAGGTTCCAAGTGGCACCCGGCACCGGCGATGACGGCATCGCCGGTGCCATCCCAACGCGGGCGCTGCTGCGGTATGGTCGGTATGGCATTCCACCCAGGCCCATCCATGCAGATCGCCGTCTTCAGTGCCCGTCCCTACGACCGCCGCTTCCTTGGTGAGGCGAACCAGCGCGATGCGGCTGGGGACGGATTTGCGTTCGTGTACTTCGATGTGGCGCTGGACGTGCACACGGCGGCGCTGGCGCAGGATTGCGCAGCCGTATGCGTGTTCGTCAACGACCGCCTGGATGCGCCGGTGCTGCACACCCTGCATGCGGTGGGGGTGCGGGCCGTGCTGCTGCGATGCGCAGGTTTCAACAACGTGGATCTGGCCACCGCGAAAGCGCTGGACCTGTTCGTGGCGCGGGTGCCGGCCTATTCGCCCGAAGCCGTGGCCGAGCATGCATTGGCGCTGGTGATGACCCTCAACCGGCAGACCCATCGCGCCTACAACCGCGTGCGCGAGGGCAACTTCATGCTCGATGGCCTGCTCGGGCGAACCCTGCATGGCCGCACCGTCGGCATTGTGGGTACCGGCAAGATCGGCCTGGCCACTGCGCGCATCTTCAAGGGCATGGGTTGCACGGTACTGGGGCATGACCCGTATCCGTCGCCGGCCTTTGCCGCGGTGGGCGACATGGTGGGGGTGGACGAACTGCTGGCGCGCGCCGACATCGTGTCGCTGCATTGCCCGCTGACGCCCGAGACCCAGCACCTGATCAACGACGCGTCGCTGGCGCGGATGAAGCCAGGCGCGATGCTGGTCAACACCTCGCGTGGGGCACTGGTCGATACCCATGCGGTGATCCGCGCGCTGAAGTCGCGGCGGCTCGGCCACCTGGCCATCGACGTCTACGAGCAGGAAAGCGCGCTGTTCTTCCAGGACCTTTCCGGCGAGATCATCGACGACGAGGCCTTCCAGCGCCTGATGACCTTCCCCAACGTGCTGGTGACCGGCCACCAGGGCTTCTTCACCGTGGAGGCGCTGCAGGAGATCTCGGCGATCACGCTGAGGAACCTGCGGGACTTTGCCGAGGGGCGGGTGTGTGCGAACCGGGTGTAGCGGGCTGAGCCGGGTGGATTGACCGCCGGGGCGCCCAGCCCGTAAAATCGCGGGCTCCGCCGGAATAGCTCAGTTGGTAGAGCGGCGCATTCGTAATGCGTAGGTCGCAGGTTCGACTCCTGTTTCCGGCACCAGTTGCAATGAAAAGCCCCGGCCTTTGGCCGGGGCTTTTTGTTTGGCCGATTGGCGGCGCGACGCCATCAACGCCGCGCCATCCCCGCATCCTTCGCCAGCCACCACGCCAGCTGCCGGAGATAACCACCCGCTGCTCCCGCCAATGCGCCGATCAGCAGGCGTGCGAGCACTCTGGTCCCGCGGCTGGCCCGCTCGCGTACCCATGGCAGCACCGCGACCACCTGCGCACCCAGCAACAGCATCAGTACGTCCAGTCCCGACGCATCCACCAGCGGCAACAACGGCAGCAGATCCGGATTGCAGGCCAGCACGATCACCAGCGTAGCCCCAAGCACGGCCATCAGCCGGCGCCCGGCGGGCAGGGTGGTCCAGCGCAGCAGTCGTTCGATCATGCGCATGACGTTCCTCGGGTCATGCGCGAGAACCCTCGTCAGGCCCAACCGCCCGCACCGGTTGCCGCAGCACGGTCTTCAATCTCGCCGCGTCGGTCTTTCGCGGATCACTCAGGTAGATCTCATGGTGCGGGCCGGCAAAGGTGTAGCCCAGCGAAGGCATCAGCTCGTCGTGCAGACGAGCCAGGATCGGTCCTTCGTCATCGTAGGCGCCTACATGCAGGGTCTGCATGCAGAGGCCTTCCTCAAGCACCCTATGACGAAGGCCAGCCGGTGTCTCGCCCAGCTTCTTCGTCGCCTTGGCAATGGCGGTCTCCAGTTGCCCTGGGCTGATCCCATCCGGCGTACGGATCATCACCGTCCACGACCACTCGTCCTTGCGGCGTGCCACAAAGCTCGCCGGGTCGTCGGCGGTCCAAAGCGCTTCCAGCGGCGGCACTACGTAGTCCCGGCCCTCGGCCTTCAGCGCGAACTTCAGTGCATAGCTCACTGCATACAGCCACTGCACCGACTGCAGGTAAGCCGGGGCGCTATTCGGGTCGCCGCGGCCGTCGATCATCAGGTAATGCAACGGCGGCACCTCCACTTGGACGAACCGGCCTGCCGGGGGCTGGTACAGCGCCCGGTCGCGCTTCTTGAAGTCGATCTTGTCCATGGCGTCCCTCCTGCCTGGAGCATCCCATGTTCCTGTCTGTCCGCGCACCTGAATCTGTTCAGGCGACTTTGCCGAGCGCGGCGGATCACCGGCCGATGCCATCGTGCGTGCGCGGTGCGACAACGTGTCGCAGCCAGAATCGGGCCTTTCCTGCGCTCGATCAATGTCAATGCCTTTCTTAAATGATGGGTGACGGCCTAAAATTGAAAGGCTGACTCGACCCCACCTGCCTGCCTGTCTTCCGGACCGGTGGGACCGGCTTTGGCCGGAACAGGCAGGGACGGGGAACGGCATTCCCTCGCAATTGGATCGACCGATGATTCCGTTGAAAACCCTTGGGCGCTGGTTGCGCCCGGGCCTGCTGCTGTCGTTGCTGGTGATGCTCACCGGCTGCGATGCCGTGGCCATCCTCAGTCCGAAGGGCCAGATCGGCCAGGATGAGAAGACCCTGCTGATCACGGCCACCGTGCTCATGCTGCTGGTCGTCATCCCGGTCATCATCATGACCCTGACCTTCGCGTGGAAGTATCGCGCCTCCAACACCAAGGCCCGTTACGAGCCGAAGTGGTCCCACTCGACGGCGATCGAAGTGGTGGTGTGGTCGATCCCGTGCATGATCGTGCTGGTGCTGGCGGTCCTGACCTGGCGCTCGTCGCACGCACTGGATCCGTACCGTCCGCTGGATTCGGACGTCAAGCCGGTCACCATCGAGGCGATCTCGCTGGACTGGAAGTGGCTGTTCATCTATCCGGAAGAGAAGGTGGCGGTCGTCAACGAAATCAAGTTCCCGGTCAACACGCCACTGAACTTCAAGATCACGTCCGATTCGGTGATGAATGCGTTCTTCATCCCGCACCTGGGCAGCATGATCTACTCGATGGCTGCGATGGAGACCAAGCTCCACCTGATCGCCAACGAGACCGGTGAATTCCCGGGCATGTCTTCCCACTACAGCGGCGCGGGCTTCGCCAAGATGCACTTCACCGCCTACTCGGTCACCGATGCCGAATACCGCCAGTGGCTGGACCAGGTCCGCGCCGGCGAGCAGACCCTGGACAAGGCCTCGTTCAAGGCCCTGGGCGAAGCACGCAACGCCGAGTGGTATCCGGTCACCTACTTCGGCAAGACCGAAGAAGGCCTGTTCGACTGGGTCATCGCCAAGCACATGGGCGACAACAAGCATTACGGCATGAAGCACTCGCATGCCGGTGCCGCCGCTGCCGACGCCGCCACCCATGAAGCGCACGAGGGCCACGCCCCCAGTGATGCGCATGATTCCAAGGAATCGGGTGAAAACCTGGATGCCAACGAACACGAACACGCAGGCCATGCCGGCCACGCGGGTTCGGGAGAATGAACATGTTGGGAAAACTCTCTCTTGAGTCGATCCCCCACGATCCGATCGTGCTGACCACCCTGGTCGGCGCGGTGCTGGGTGGCCTGGGCGTCGTCGCCCTGATCACCAAGTTCAAGCTGTGGGGCTATCTGTGGAAGGAGTGGTTCACCTCGGTGGACCACAAGAAGATCGGCGTGATGTACCTCATCGTCGCCTTCGTCATGCTGCTGCGCGGCTTCTCCGACGCCATCATGATGCGCACCCAGCAGGCGCTCGCCGTCGGCGGGTCCGAGGGCTACCTGCCGCCGCACCACTACGACCAGATCTTCACCGCCCACGGCGTGATCATGATCTTCTTCGTGGCGATGCCGCTGATCACCGGCCTGATGAACCTGGCCGTGCCGCTGCAGATCGGTGCGCGTGACGTTGCGTTCCCGTTCGTCAACTCGCTCAGCTTCTGGCTGTTCGTGGCGGGCGCGGTGCTGATCATGCTGTCGCTGTGGATCGGTGAGTTCGCCGCCACCGGCTGGCTGGCGTTCCCGCCGTTGTCGGGTATCGAATACAGTCCAAGCGTCGGCATGGACTACTACATCTGGGGCCTGCAGGTGGCGGGTTTGGGTACCACGCTGAGTGGTATCAACTTCTTCATCACCATCCTGAAGATGCGTACCCCCAGCATGAAGCTGATGCAGATGCCGGTGTTCACCTGGACTGCCCTGGTGACCAACGTGCTGATCGTCGCTGCCTTCCCGGTGCTGACCATCACCCTGGTGCTGCTGACCCTGGACCGTTACCTGGGTACGCACTTCTTCACCAATGACGGTGGCGGCAACGCCATGCTGTACATCAACCTGATCTGGATCTGGGGTCACCCGGAGGTGTACATCCTGGTCCTGCCGGCGTTCGGTGTGTTCTCCGAAGTCATCGCGACCTTCTCGCGCAAGGCGCTGTTCGGCTACAAGGGCATGGTCTACGCCACCGCCTGCATCGGCGTGCTGTCGTTCATCGTGTGGCTGCACCACTTCTTCACCATGGGCTCGGGTGCCAACGTCAATGCCTTCTTCGGCATCACGACGATGATCATCTCGATCCCCACCGGCGTGAAGATCTTCAACTGGCTGTTCACCATGTTCCGCGGTCGCGTGCACTTCACCACCCCGGTGCTGTGGACGATCGGCTTCATGGTCACCTTCGTCATCGGCGGCATGACCGGCGTGATGCTGGCGATCCCGGCCATCGACTTCGTGCTGCACAACAGCCTGTTCCTGATCGCCCACTTCCACAACGTCATCATCGGCGGCGTGGTGTTCGGCATGTTCGCCGGCATCACTTACTGGTGGCCGAAGATGTTCGGCTTCCGCCTCAACGAGTTCTGGGGCAAGTGCGCGTTCTGGTGCTGGTTCATCGGCTTCTACGTGACCTTCATGCCGATGTACGTGCTGGGCTTCATGGGCATGACCCGTCGCCTGCAGAGCACCGTCAACCCGGCCTACGAGCCGCTGCTGCTGATCGCCGCCGCAGGTGCCTTCATTGTGGGTGCCGGCATCCTGTGCCAGATCATCCAGGTGGCCGTGTCGATCCGCGACCGCAAGAAGACCGTCGACCTGACCGGCGACCCGTGGGATGCCCGTACGCTGGAGTGGGAAACCTCCTCGCCGCCGGCCTTCTACAACTTCGCGACCCTGCCGGACGTCACCGAGCTGGACGATTTCTGGGAACGCAAGCAGCGTGGTGAAGCCTGGCCGAAGCCGGCCAAGTACACCGACATCCACATGCCGCGCAACACCGGCACGGGCGTTGTCATCGGTGCCTTCAGCCTGGTGTTCGGCTTCGCGATGATCTGGCACATCTGGTGGCTGGCCATCGTCGGCTTCGTCGGCATGATCGCCACGTTCATCTACCGCACCTTCGACCAGGACGTGGACTACTGGGTCCCGGCCGCCGAGGTGGAACGCATCGAGAACGCACACCGCAAGCACCTGGAAGCCCAGGGCCTGGTGAAGTCGGAGCTGAAGGCATGAGCACCAATACCTCGACCCTGAGCCACGGGCACGCCGCACACGCGGCGGCCCATGGCCATGACGACCACGAGCACCACGACACCGGCGGCAACACCGTCTTCGGTTTCTGGGTGTACCTGATGAGCGACTGCCTCATCTTCGCCTCGCTGTTCGCCACCTACGTGGTGCTGGCAGGCGGTACCGATGGTGGCCCCACCGCGAAGGACCTGTTCGAGCTGCCGTTCGTGGCGTGGGAAACCGCGCTGCTGCTGACCTCGTCGCTGACCTTCGGCCTGGGCATGATTGCCATGCACCGCAAGCAGATGGGCCAGATGTACCTGTGGCTGGGCATCACCTGGCTGCTGGGCTTCGGCTTCATGTGCATGGAAGTGTGGGAGTTCCAGCATCTGATCCATCAGGGCTACGGTCCGGACCGCAGTGCCTTCCTGTCGGCGTTCTTCGCCCTGGTCGGTACCCACGGCCTGCACGTCAGCGCGGGCCTGCTGTGGCTGCTGGTGATGTTCGTGCAGCTGAAAAAGTACGGCCTGACCGCGACCAACAAGACCCGCATGGCGTGCCTGAGCCTGTTCTGGCACTTCCTGGACCTGATCTGGATCGGCGTGTTCTCCGTCGTCTACCTCAATGGAGCGCTGTAATGGCACATGACAACCATGCACACGACCACGGCACCGGCGGCGAAAGCCACGGCAGCGTGAAGTCGTACCTGATCGGCTTCGTGCTGGCGGTGGTGCTGACCGTCATCCCGTTCTGGATGGTGATGTCGGGCGATTTCTCGCGCACCGTCAATGGTGTGGTGATCGCGGTCACCGCGGTGCTGCAGATGCTGGTCCACCTGGTGTTCTTCCTGCACCTGGACCGCTCTTCGGAAAGCCGCTGGAACGTCAACGCTGCGGCCTTCACCGTCGTGGTGATCGGCATCATCGTGATGGGCACCCTGTGGGTCATGCACAACATGAACGTGCACATGATGCACTGACGTCCTCGCGACGTTGCCACGCAGAAAGGCCGCCCTCGGGCGGCCTTTCTGTTTGTCGCGCCCACCGGGAATGCCACGCGCGGTGGTAGTGCCGGCCGCTGACCGGCAATCGCGGGAAGCCGGCCAGCGGCCGGCTTTACCCCGCCACCCGGCGCAGAAACTCCTCTGCCTCCATCGGCCGGCCCAGGTGGTAGCCCTGCAGCTGGTCGCAGCCCAGCTCGCTCAGGTACTCGCGCTGCGCCTGCGTTTCCACGCCTTCGGCCACCACCTGCAACTGCAGGGTGCGGCCCAGCGCAATGATCGACGACACGATGGCGGCATCTTCGTCGTTGCATTCCAGATCACGAACGAACGCGCGGTCGATCTTCAGTTCGGTGGCCGGCATGCGCTTGAGGTACAGCAGGCTGGAATAGCCGGTGCCGAAGTCGTCGATGGCGATGTGCACGCCCATCGTGGTCAGGTCGTTGAGGATGGCCAGGCTGGCATCGACGTCCTTCATCGCGGTGGTCTCGGTGATCTCCAGGGTCAGCCGGGCCGGTTCGATCCGATGCCGCTGCAGTACTTCGCGCACGCTGTCCAGAAGCGCCGGCGAGGCGAACTGCAGCGGCGACAGGTTCACCGCCATCGACCAGTCTGCGTGGCCGGCGTCATGCCATGCCCGCAGCTGCGCGCAGGCCTGGTCCAGTACCCAGTCACCGATCGGCAGGATCAGGCCGCTGCGTTCGGCGATCGGAATGAACACGTCCGGTGCCAGCAGGCCCAGCTCCGGGTGCTGCCAGCGCAGCAGCGCTTCGGCGCCGGTGGCCGGTGCGCCCGCGGCCGGGAATTTGGGCTGGTAATGCAGGATCAGTTCGTTGCGGGCGATGGCCTTGCGCAGGTCCTGCAGCAGGCGCAGCTGGCGATTGGCACTGAGCTGCATCGAGGGAGTGAAGAAGGTATAGCCGTTCCGCCCGGTTTCCTTGGTGTGGTACATCGCCGCATCGGCGTGCGCCATCAGTTCGCGCTCATTGCTGGCGTCGTCCGGGTACAGGGCGATGCCCAGGCTGGCGCTGACCTGCAGCTCGGCTGCATCCAGCAGGAATGGTTCGCCCGCCGCCGCGATGATCCGCTCGGCGACCACCACTGCATCGTCGGGAACATCGATGGCCAGCACGATCACGAACTCGTCGCCGCCGAGGCGGGCGAAGGTGTCCTGTGGCCGCAGCAGGCCGCCGATACGCTGCGCCACCGCCACCAGCAGGCGATCTCCCAGCTGGTGTCCGTACGCATCATTGACCGCCTTGAAGCCGTCCAGGTCGCAGAACATCACTGCCACCGCCTGGTTGCGCCGCCGCGCCTTCTCGATGGCCTGCTCGATGCGGTCCTGCAGCAGCATGCGGTTGGGCAGCTGGGTCAGCGGGTCGTGCAGGGCGGCCTGGATCAGCTTGTCGTTGGCGTGTGCCAGTGAATCGGCCAGCAGCCCGGTGCGCACGCGCATCTGCCGGTCGAACAGCGAGGCGACCAGGGCTATACCCAGTGTGGCCACGGTGGTGACGATCACCAGCACCGCCAGCCAGCGCGTGTCGATGCCGCCGCTTCCCACCGCGCCACAGATGCTGCCCTCCGGGAAGCGCGCTGCGGCCATGCCGGTGTAATGCATGCCGACGATGGCCAGGCCCATCACCAGTGAGGCAAGCAGGCGCAGGCGCGTGGTGTTGCGCTGTTCGGCACGTAGCCGGAAGGCGATCCACAACGCCGCACCCGCAGCGCCGATGGCCACCGCAATGGAGGCGGCGAACCAGCCCGGGTGATAGTCGATGCCCGGCTGCATGCGCATCGCCGCCATGCCCAGGTAGTGCATGGTGGCGATGCCCAGGCCCATCAGCACGGCCCCGGCCAGCAGCCGGCGCCAGGGCAGGCTGGGCCGCGACACCAGCCACAGCGCATAGGCCGAGGCGCCGATCGAGACCGCCAGCGAGTACAGGGTGATGCCAAGGTCGTAACCCACCGGAATCGGCAGGTCGAAGGCGAGCATGCCGATGAAGTGCATCGACCAGATGCCCAGGCCCATGGCCGCCGCCCCCCCGGCCAGCCACCAGCGGGCCACGCGACCCTCGGCCGTGGCCAGGCGGCCGGCCATGTCCAGCGCCGTGTACGAAGCAAGAATGGCCACCAGCAGGGAGATGGCGACCAGGCTCTGACTGTAACTGCCAGTCATGTTGAATCCAGAGGGAGAGGGAGGGGCGCCCGCAAGGCGCACGCCCGCGACAGCTATCGGCGCGGGTGGACGGGACTTGAGCGGTCGCAGCAGCTGCGACCTGGCTCGGCTATCCTGCCACGCCTGTTCCCATTGCTGGAAATCATCCGATGGCAAAAGCCCGCACCGCCTACGTCTGCAATGAATGCGGCGCCGAATTCAGCAAGTGGCAGGGGCAGTGCACCGAGTGCAACGCCTGGAACTCGTTGTCGGAGATCGTGCTGGAGAGCGCGGCGGCGGCCAAGGCGCCGGCCTCGCGGCGGGCCGGCTGGGCCGGGAAGATCGACCCGCCGAAGATCACCGCGCTGAAAGACGTGGAGCAGACCGAGCATCGCCGGGTCTCCACCGGCATCGGCGAGTTCGACCGCGTGCTGGGCGGCGGCCTGGTCGAAGGCGCGGTGGTGCTGGTGGGCGGCGACCCGGGCATCGGCAAGTCGACGCTACTGCTGCAGGCGGTGGCGAAGATGGCCGCTGAACTGCCAGTGCTGTACGTCACCGGCGAGGAGTCGCTGGCCCAGGTGGCTGGCCGTGCGCATCGCCTGGAGCTGCCGCTGGACGGCGTCAATGCGCTGGCCGAGACCGGCGTCGAGTCGATCCTGCAGCACGCGGCCAAGGCCGGCCCGCGGCTGATCGTGGCCGACTCGGTGCAGACCCTGTGGACCGAAACGCTGACCGCGGCGCCCGGCTCCGTAAGCCAGGTGCGCGAGAGCGCGGCACGGCTGGTGCGCTTTGCCAAGGAAACCGGCACTGCGGTGTTCCTGGTCGGCCACGTCACCAAGGAGGGCGGCATCGCCGGCCCGCGCGTGCTGGAGCACATGGTTGATGCGGTGCTGTACTTCGAAGGCGAGAGCGGCAGCCGCTTCCGCCTGTTGCGCGCCTTCAAGAACCGGTTTGGTGCGGTGAACGAACTGGGCGTGTTCGCGATGGGGGACAAGGGCCTGAAGGAAGTCTCCAATCCATCGGCCATCTTCCTGTCCGGCGGCAGTACCCATCAGCCGGGCAGCTGCGTGATGGTCACCCGCGAGGGCACGAGGCCCCTGCTGGTGGAGGTGCAGGCGCTGGTCGATGCATCGCCGCTGTCGAACCCGCGCCGTGTCGCGGTCGGCCTGGAGCAGAACCGCCTGGCGATGCTGCTGGCGGTGCTGCATCGGCACGGCGGCGTGCTGGTCGGCGACCAGGACGTGTTCGTCAACGTGGTCGGCGGCATCCGCGTGCAGGAGACCGCCGCCGACCTGCCGGTGCTGCTGGCGGTGCTGTCCTCGCTGCAGGATCGGCCGCTGGCGGAAAAGACGATTGCCTTTGGCGAGGTTGGCCTGTCCGGCGAGATCCGCCCGGTGCCCAATGGCGAGGACCGCCTGCGCGAGGCGGCCACCCATGGTTTCAAGCGCGCCATCGTGCCCAAGGCCAACGCGCCCAAGGGCGGCTCGGTGAAAGGCATGGAAGTGATCGCGGTGGAGCGGCTGTCCGAGGCTATCGACGCGGCATGATGCCAGCCCTGTAGAGCCGAGCCCACGCTCGGCTGCTTTCTGTGGAGTCGAGCCATGCTCGACTGGTGGTCGAACAGCAGCCGAGCATGGGCTCGGCTCTACAAGTGTCCAATGCAGTAACGGTCAGCTTCACTGTGCTAGTTTTTCCCGCTCGACGAAGACGCCCTCTGGCGTCTTTCCGTGCCCAGGAGTAAACGATTACATGCAGGACACCGCGCTCACCGCCCCCAACGCCGAGATCCGTCGCGCCGGGGTCGATCTCAATGGACTGATGACGGTGCTGGGCAAGCACCTGTATTCCACCCCGGTGGTGGCGCTGCGCGAACTGGTGCAGAACGCGCACGACTCGATCATCCGCCGCCGCATCGAACAGCCCGGCGTCGCAGTGCCGTCGCGCATCTCGGTGCAGGTCGATGCCGGTGCCGGCGTGCTGCGCATCTCCGATACCGGTGCCGGCCTGACCCGCCAGGAGATCCACGATTACCTGGCCACCGTCGGCGTCGGCTATACCCGTGGCCTGCGCCAGGGCGGCGAGGACGATGAGGGCCTGATCGGCATGTTCGGCCTCGGGTTCCTGTCGGCCTTCGTGCTGGCGCGCCGGGTCAGCGTGCGCACCACCTCGTACCAGACCCCGGACCTGGGCCATCTATACGTGTCCAGCAATGCCGAGCAGTACACGGTAAGCGAAGTACCGGCACGTGCGGTCGGCACCGAGGTGGAGCTGGAGCTGCATCCTGATTTCCTGCCGCTGGCCAACGAGGCGCGCCTGCACGAGGTGCTGGGCCGCTACTGCGCGCTGCTGTCCGAGCCGATCTTCATTGGCGCTGCGACCGAGGCGATCAATCCCGAGCCGCCACCGTGGCGCGATCAGGGGGATGTTGCCGTGCATCCGGTGCAGGCCCGCCGCCAGGCGCTGCAGTTCGCCGCGCGGTTCGAGCATGATTTCGCGCCGATCGTCACCGTGCCGTTGCGTGCCGATGGCAACAGCGATGCCACCGGCCTGCTGTGGGTGCAGGACGGCGCCACCTATGGCACCAGCGACAACCGCAACCTGTCGGTGTTCGTGCGCGGCATGCTGCTGGATGACGACGCGCGCGACCTGCTGCCGCCGTGGGCCGGTTTCATCGGCGGGGTGATCGAATCCTCGCGGTTGACGCCCACCGCCAGCCGCGAAGACCTGCAGCGCGATGACCAGTACCGCGCGGTGCAGCATGCACTGCTGGAGGCGCTGATCGACGGCCTGGCCGACGTCGCGAAACAGCAGCCGGAAGCCTGGCGGCGCGTGCTGACCCGCCACAACGAGGCCCTGCTGGGTGCGGCACTGTGCGATGAGCGCCTGTTCGAACTGCTGATGGAGCATGTGCGGGTGCCGACCTCGCAGGGCGATCTGCCGGCCAGCGCGTTGCCGGCGCGCGGTGCCGTGCATGTCATCCTCGACAACGGCGGTGGCTTTGAAGAGATGCTGTTCCGCGCGATGGGCGTGCCGGTCGCGCATGGCCATCGCTACGCGGTGGTGCCGTTCCTGCGACGCTGGGCACAGGCCAAGGGCCTGCGCCTGGTCGAGCTGGGTACCGAGCAGGGCAACCGTGCGCTGTTCCGCAGTGATGACAGCCTCGACGAGGCGCAGCTGGCCTGGCTGCGCGAACAACTGGGTGACGGCGAACAGTTGCTGCCGGCACGCTTCAGCCCGGAGGCGCTGCCGGTGGTGGTGGTGCCCGACCGCGAGGCCGAGCTGAAGCAGCGGCTGGAAGACGACGAGAACGACAAGCGCGTCTCGATGGCCGCGCTGCGCCTGGCGCGCCAGTTCACCGCGCGCATCGAATCGCGCGCACCGTCGCGGCTGTATCTCAATCTCGACAACCCGGCGGTGCAGGCACTGCTGCGCGCCCAGCGCGAGGGCCACCCACAGGCCGAGGCTGCGGCGCGCCTGCTGCGCTCGCTGAAAATCATCGTCGCCGCGCAGGGCCGCCCGCTGGCACGCACGAACGCTACGCCCGGCCCGGATCTCAACGGCGCCTTCACCGATATCGCCGGTGCCCTGCAGCAGATGCTGCGCTGAGCACCGCACCTTCTCATCCAGCCTTCGCTAGACAGGAGCATTCATCCCCATGGACATCTGGAACTGGGTCGAAAAACTGCAGGGTGACCTGCGCCAGGCCGGCCAGGCGCAGAACGCGCACCTGCTGAACCGTCTCGCCGACGAGGTCAGTGAACTGCAGATCGACCGCGTCGATGCGCTGCTGCCCGAGGCGCGTGCGCTGGGCAAGGCGCTGGACAACCCGTGGGTCGACGTCTATGTCGGCCACTGGGCCCTGCGCAACCGCGTCGGCAACCGCGTGGAAGGCGAGAGCGCACTCGGCGAAGCCGTAGCGCTGTTTGAACGGGCACATCGCGAGGACACGCTGGAGTGCCCGCAGTCGATCTGCGTGACCCAGGACCTGGCGGCCTGCTACGGCAACATCGATGGCCCGGGCTGGGTGCCCGAGCGCATCGAGGTCTGCGATGAAACACTGGGTCGCATCGACCCGAGCTGGGCCTGTTTCCAGTGCCTGAGCTGCGAGAAGGCCGATGCGCTGCTTGATGATGGCCGTGGCCAGGCGGCACTGGATTACCTGCAGGTGCAGGCCGATGCCGTGGAGGCCTGTGGCAAGGAAGTGTTCGACAGCTTCCCGGAGATGCAGATCAAGATCCTGCTCGCTGTTGGCCGCGCAGACGAGGCACTGGCGCTGATCGAGAAGCGCGAGGCCGAAGTGGCCGCCTCCGGGGAGTACGAGCCGGCCAACTGCACGGTGCCGCGTCGCCTGTCCAAGACCTGGGCGCTGGCCCAGCTGGGCCGCGACGAAGAGGCGCTGCAGCAGCTGGTGCCGTGGAGCGAGCTGACCCCGAACTACTGGCGGTTGTGGGCGAACACCGCCGCCGCGCTGTGCCAGCGTGACCCGGCACGCAATACCTGGGATCTGGGTACGCGCTTCAATACGATCATCGAACACTTCGCGCGCGTCGGATCGCATCGCCTGCTGATCGAAGTGGCAGCGTTGAGCCTGGAGCTGGCGCTGCAGCGCGGTGCGCGCTGGGTCGCGCTGCGCCAGTTGGAACTGGCCCGCACCCATCTGGCGCAGCTGCGCCAGGACCGTGGTGCCGCGGCCCTGGTGGCCGGCCTGGCCGCGCGCATCGAGGCATTGCCGGACGTCGCGCCGCTGCCGGTGCCGGCCGGCGAGCTGCTGGCATGGCTGGACGCGCAGGGCGAACAGAACCAGGCGCGCGACCCCGAGCGCGAGGCGCAGTGGTTGCTGCAGGCGCATGCCGAGCTGCCCGATGACGAGGCGCTGGCCGAGATGGCGGCCTCGGCGCTGAACGCCTGCGGCGCGCAGGCCGAAGCGCGAGCGCTGCTGTGGCGGTTCGTACGCAGCCATGCGCAGAACGATGGCCCCGCGGCCTACACGCTGATGCGCTGGCTGGCCGAGCAGGGGGACGACGACGGCCTGCGCCAGTTGGCCGAGGTCTACCGCAGCAGCGTGCCGGTGTTCGCGCACTGGTGCGAGGTGCAGCGCGCACGCCGCGTGTCCGACTGGCCGGCGCTGGAGCAGGCGGCCCGATCGCTGCTGGAACTGTCTCCGGGCTCGCACGGCGCGCGCGGCACGCTGGCGCGCATGTACATGGACACCGGTCGCTTCAGCGAAGCGCAGGCGTGCTATGCACAGCTGGTGGAGCTGCTGGAGGAGCCCAATGCCGCGCATTGGGACCACATGAGCGCAGCCAGCGCGGCGCGCGACTGGGACGCCGTGCGCCGCTCGGCGGCGGCGCTTGGCATGGAATTGTCCAGCCAGGAAGGTGTGGTCGAGGAGCCATGGGGCTGGGTGATCATCCGCAGCGAAGAGAACGGCGAGCCGATGGAGTACTACGCCCGTCGCAGCGGTCCGGTGACCGCGCGCATCGTCGAGAACGCGCCGTCCAACCGCGCCCAGCAGGTGGGCGACTGGGTGGTGTTCGATGCCGCGCTGGTGCATCCGGCACCCGAGGAGGAGGAAGCTCGCGAGCATTTCATCCCGACCTACTCGCAGGTGCATGTGCTGGAGCGCGGCGGCTTCGCCCGCAGCTGGATGATCGATGGCGCGCACCCGGGCGAAGAGGCCTGGAACACCTTCGTCGAGGCGGCCGAAGCACAGGGCTGGAAGGTGTGGTCACACAGTCGACCGGACTACACCGTCACCGACCCCGATGTGGAGGAGGGGACGCTGCCGGGCCTGCTATTCACGGTGGCCCAGCCGCAGGACCATGCACCGCTGGCACTGCACCGCTTCCTCCAGCAGCAGACCGCGACGTGGCCGCATCCGCATTGCTGGCTGCGCCTGGCTGAAGCCTGTGACCAGGATCGCCAGCCGCATCTGGACGTGATCGAGCGTTACGGG
>NZ_JAOBZT010000041.1:0-38966 GCF_029839005.1 Stenotrophomonas sp. GD03958
ACGCCCCTGCACGGCCCACCCGCCCCGCCTCTGACAGGTTCCGGCGCGCGGCCGGCCACGGAGTGAAGAAGGAAAAGCGAAAGCGGGTCGCTTCGCTGCGCTTGCTCGGAGCGGAGCATGGCTCCGCTCTACAGAATCATTCATTCCGGAGCATTCGTTCATGAGAACGTTTCATCCACGCATGGCGTGGATCCACCGGACGCACCGGGATACTGTCAGGGGCGGGGAGGCATGGGTTCGCGGGGGTGTCCGCGGCATGGATGCCGCGGCCAAGCCTCCAGGGATGGATTCACGGCGTCCCCCGCGAACCCATGCCTCCCCGCCAAGCCCTCAGCCCAGCTGTTGCCGTTGCTGTTGCCGTTGCTCCGGCTTCAAAGGCGGGTGCAGGGCCGCAGGCCCTGCAATGCAAAACCCCTTACTTCCCCCGCAGGCGGCTGTGCCTGAAGCCGTAGCAGAAATAGATCACGAAACCGACGAAGGTCCAGACGCCCATCAGCATCCAGTTGTGCATTGTCATCGCTGACAGCAGCGCCAGGCAGCTCAGCACGCCCAGGCTGCAGATCAGCCAGGCCATCGGCATGCGGAAAGGGCGCGGCAGATCCGGTTGGGTGCGGCGCAGGATCAGCACGCCGGCGCAGACCGCCGCGAACGCAATCAGCGTGCCCATCGAGGTCAGCTCGCCGAGAATGTCCAGCGGGAACAGCGCCGCCAGCAGCGCGATGCCGATGCCGGTGATCACCGTGTTGATGTGCGGGGTGCGGTACTTCGGGTGGATCCTGGTGAACACCGGCGGCAGCAGACCGTCGCGGCCCATGATCATGAAGATGCGCGGCTGGCCGATGATCATCACCAGCACTACCGATGACAGGCCGACCAGCGCGCCGACCTCGACCACCCAGCGCAGCCAGCCCAGCTGCGGGTGTGCGGCCACGGCAGTCACCACCGGCTCGTCGGTGCCCAGCAGCTGGAACGGCACCAGACCAGTCATCACTGCGGCCATCGCGATGTACAGCACGGTGCAGATCACCAGCGACAGCATCATGCCGATCGGCATGTCACGCTGCGGGTTCTTCGATTCCTGGGCCGCCACCGATACCGCCTCGAAACCGATGTAGGCGAAGAACACCATCGCCGCGCCACGCAGCACGCCTTCCATGCCGTACTTGCCCGCGCCTTCATTGGCCGGAATGAACGGGGTCCAGTTGCTGGTGTCCACGTACTTCCAGCCGACCACGATGACCAGCACGATCAGGCCGGTCTTGAGCACGACCATTGCCATGTTCATCGCCGAGGACTTGCTGATGCCGACGTAGCACAGCCAGGTCAGCAACAGTACCAGTGCCGCGGCGGGCAGGTTGGCGATCGCGCCGGTGGGCCGCAGCTGTGCGTCCAGTGGCGCACTGACCAGCGCTGCCGGTAGATGGATGTCGAACTGGCTGAGCAGGCTGAGGAAGTAGCCGGTCCAGCTGACCGCCACCGCCGATGCAGAGACGCCGTATTCGAGCACCAGCATCCAGCCGATGAACCAGGCCGAAAGTTCGCCGAAGGTGGCATAGGTATAGGTATAGGCGCTGCCGGAGACCGGCACCATCGAGGCGAACTCGGCGTAGGCCAGCGCGCAGAAGGCGCAGCAGATGGCGGCCAGCACGAACGACAGCATGATCGCGGGGCCGGCGTGGTTGGCGGCCGCCTGGCCGGTGATGACGAAGATGCCGCCGCCGATCACCGCGCCGATGCCGAGGGCGGTCAGCCCCCAGGGGCCTAGGTGGCGGCGCAGGCTCAGGCCGTTGGCGTCTTCATGGGCGGCATGCGGGTGCTTGGTGGCCCACAGTTGCTTGAACATGTGTGGTGGTCTTGTCGAAGCGCGCCAAGAGCGGCGCGCGGGGAAAACGGACGGGCCGGCGCGAGGCCGGCCCGTAGGCGGATCAGGGCGACTTGGCCAGCTTGCTGTTGCGCATGCCGTAGCCGAGGTAAATCAGCATGCCCAGCACGGTCCAGCCGACGAACAGGTGCCAGTGCACCACGAACGCCTGCCAGAACAGGAACAGGCAGGCCGCGGCGCCAAGCGGGCAGATGATCCACACCGCCGGTACGCGGAACGGGCGATGGATCTCCGGCTTGGTATAGCGCAGCACCAGCACGCCGATGCAGACGGTGGCGAAGGCCAGCAGGGTGCCCATCGACACCAGTTCGCCGAGCACGTTCAGCGGCACCAGGCCGGCCAGCGCGGCGGCGATCACGCCGACCACGATCGTGGCCCAGTAAGGCGTGCGGAACCGGGCGTGGACCTTGCCGAAGAACTTCGGCAGCAGGCCGTCGCGGGAAATGGTGTAGGCGATGCGGGTCTGGCCCATCATCATCACCAGCACCACCGAGGACAGGCCGGCGATGGCGCCGATCTCGACCAGGGTCTTCAGCCACGACAAGGTCGGGTAGGGCTCCAGTGCGGTGGCCACCGGCTTGTCGGTGCCCAGCAGGTGGTACGGCATCATGCCGGTCAGTACCGCGCAGACGATGATGTAGACGATGGTGCACACCGCCAGCGAGCCGAGCAGGCCGATCGGCATGTTGCGCTGTGGGTCTTTGGTTTCGCCGGCGGCGGTGGAGACCGCATCGAAGCCGATATAGGCGAAGAACACGATGGTGGCCGCGCGGAAGATGCCGCTCCAGCCGAACTCACCCGGCACGCCGGTGTTTTCCGGGATGAACGGCTGCCAGTTGGCCGGGTCGATATGGGCCGCGCCGATGCCGATGAACAGGCAGATGACGGTGACCTTGATCGCCACGATGATGGCGTTGACGAAGGCCGACTGGGTCACGCCCACGTACAGCAGGCCGGACACCGCCGCCACGATCAGCACCGCAGGCAGGTTGAACAGCTTGCCGGAGGAGACGAACTCGCTGCCGGTCCAGGCGATGGGCGCGGCGCTGAGCAGGTCCGGGAACGGCATGTGCAGCGTGGTGGTGATGAAACTGATCAGGTAGGCCGACCAGCCCACCGCGACCGATGCCGAGGCGAACAGGTACTCCAGCACCAGGCACCAGCCGATGAACCAGGCCATGCCTTCGCCGAGGGTGGCATAGGAATAGGAATAGGCACTGCCGGAGACCGGCATCATCGCCGCGAACTCGGCATAGCACAGGCCCGCCAGCGCACAGGCGAAACCGGCCAGCACGAACGACAGCATGACCGCCGGGCCCGCGTGGTTGGCTGCGGCCTGGCCGGTCAGCACAAAGATACCTGCGCCGATCACCGCACCCACGCCCAGCAGGATGAGGTGTTTAGCCGTGAGGGTCCGTTTCAACGTGACTTCGCCGTCCAGGCTGCCTTCGATGGGTTCGCCGGCATCGACGTGCCCGGCCGGCTGGACCGGCTTGACCCTCAACAGAGCTTTCAGCATGCAGTACTTCCTAGTGATCGGATGGGGTGGGCGGCCGATACGTTGCCGGCTGCCTTGAATGGTGAAGGCCGTGCGAACAGCCCGCTGTACCTTAGCCAAAGCTGAAGCCAACGCACAAGCGCAATCGCAACAATGAACGGCGATAATGAGCAGTATTTTTCCGAACCGCCCCCATTCATGCGCCAGACCGCCGAAACCCTTGCCGTGCTTGACGATCGCCTGCGCGGTCTGTTGCGGGACTATGCCCGCCGCGAGCCCGCCCACGACGCACTGGCTGCCGAATTCGGCACATTGCTGGATGATCCGGAAGATCCGTTCCGGCGTGAGCGGCTTGCAGGCCACTTCACCGCGAGCTGCTGGCTGGTCAGCGCCGACGGCCAGCGCCTTCTGCTGACCCACCATCGCAAGCTGCAGCGCTGGCTGCAGCTGGGTGGCCACGCCGACGGCGACCGCGACCTGGCCCAGGTGGCGCTGAAGGAGGCCGAGGAGGAGTCCGGCCTGAGCGGGCTGGTGCTGGAAGACCCGGCCATCTTCGATCTGGACAAGCACTGGATTCCGGAGCGCAAGGATGTGCCGGGGCACTGGCACTACGACGTGCGTTTCGTGATCCGCGCGCTCGGTGGCGAGGCATTCGTGCCCAGCGAGGAGTCACTTGACCTGACATGGCGGCCGGTGACCGAAGTCGCGGCCGACCCCGAATCGGATGAATCCATGCAGCGCATGGCGCGCCGGTGGTTGGCGCGCTAGCAACCTGTAGAGCCGAGCCGATGCTCGGCGCGATGCGGGCCGGAACCGCAGCCGAGCATGGGCTCGGCTCTACAAGTGCAAGGCGGGGCGCGCGTCAATACAGAATGCGCGTCCGCAGCGTGCCCGGAATCGCGGCCAGCTCGTCGCGCACGGCGGCGGCCTGCGCCTCGCTGGCGGTGATGTCGATCACCACGTAACCCACCTTCGGGTCGGTGCGCAGGAACTGGCCGTCGATGTTGACGTTGTGGCGCGAGAAGATCTCGTTGACCTTGGACAGCACGCCCGGCACGTTCTGGTGGATGTGCAGGAGGCGCAGGCTGTCTTCGTGTTCGGGCAGGGTCACTTCCGGGAAGTTGACCGCCGACAGGGTGCTGCCGTTGTCGCTGTAGCGCACCAGCTTGGCCGCCACTTCCACGCCGATGTTGTCCTGCGCTTCCAGCGTGCTGCCGCCGACGTGCGGGGTGAGGATGACGTTGTCGTGGCGGGTCAGCGGCGATTCGAAGATATCGCCGTTGCCCTTCGGCTCGACCGGGAACACGTCCAGCGCGGCGCCACCGACGTGGCCGCTGGCCAGGGCCGCATCCAGCGCATCGATGTCGACCACGGTGCCGCGCGCGGCGTTGATCAGGTGCGCGCCCTTGCGCATCTTCGCCAGCTCGGTGCTGCCGATCATCCACTGCGTGGACGGGGTCTCCGGCACGTGCAGGGTGACGATATCGGCGCGCGCCAGCAGGTCGTCCAGGCTGGCCGCTGCACGGGCATTGCCCAGCGCCAGCTTGGTTTCCACGTCGTGGAAGATCACCTGCATGCCCAGCGATTCGGCCAGCACGCCGACCTGGGTGCCGATGTGGCCGTAACCAATGATGCCCAGCGTCTTGCCGCGCACTTCATGGCTGCCGCTGGCTGACTTCGACCAGCCGCCGCGATGGCATTCGGCGTTCTTCTGCGGAATGCCACGGGTCAGCATGATCGCCTCGGCGATCACCAGCTCGGCCACGCTGCGGGTGTTGGAGTAGGGCGCGTTGAACACCGGGATGCCGGCCAGTTCGGCCGCGTCCAGGTCGACCTGGTTGGTGCCGATGCAGAAGCAGCCCACCGCGATCAGGCGCTTGGCCTCGGCCAGCACCTCGGCGCTGAGCTGGGTGCGCGAGCGGATGCCGACGATGTGCGCCTCGGCGATGCGCGCCTTCAATTCGTCCTCGGGCAGTGCCTTGGTGTGCGCCTCGATCTGGCTGTAGCCGGCCGCGCTGAACACCTCCACGGCGGTCTGGCTGACCCCCTCCAGCAACAGCACGCGGATATCCTGCTTCGGGAACGAGGTCTTCTTCGGCGACATGGGGCAACACGGCCAGTGGGACAGGGGCCAACCACTATGCCAGATCGCAGCGCTCATGGTGCGGTGCGCAATTGGTTGCATCCGTAGCTATCTGCCTGCTCGCAGGGCTGGACGCTGGCGCGTGCCGCTGGCACGCTTGCCCGTTCTTCACGCCCCGCGCTGGACCGTCATGACCGATTCCCGCATTGCCTCGCTGCAGCAGGCCTGTCCCGGCCTGAAGCTGAAGACCGACCCGGCCGACCTGGAGCATTACGGGCGCGACTGGACCCGGCGCTGGACGCCGGCGCCGTTGGCGGTCGCACTGCCGGCCACGGTCGAGGAGGTACAGGCGGTGATGCGCTGGAGTGCGGGTGAGGGCGTGCCCGTGGTGCCGTCCGGCGGCCGTACCGGCCTTTCCGGTGGCGCGGTGGCGGCCAATGGCGAGCTGGTGCTCAGCCTGGAGCGGATGAACAAGGCGCTGGCCTACGACGCGGTCGATCGCACCCTGGTGGTGCAGGCCGGCATGCCGCTGGAGGCCGTGCACAACGCCGCGCTGGACCACGGCCTGATCTATCCGGTGGATTTCGCTGCACGCGGGTCGTGCACGATCGGCGGCAACATCGCCACCAATGCTGGCGGCATCCGTGTGATCCGCTACGGCAACACCCGCGAGTGGATCGCCGGGCTGAAGGTGGTTACCGCCAGCGGCGAACTGCTGGAGCTCAACAAGGGCCTGATCAAGAACTCCAGCGGCTATGACTTCCGCCAGCTGCTGATCGGTTCGGAAGGCACGCTGGGCGTGATCGTCGAGGCGACAGTGAAACTCACCGCTCCGCCGCCAGCCAGCAACGTGATGCTGCTGGCCGTGCCCAGCTTCGAGGTGCTGATGCAGGTGTTCGCCGCGTTCCGCGCGCGCCTGCAGCTGCAGGCCTTCGAGTTCTTCACCGACCGGGCGCTGGAGCACGTGCTGGCGCATGGTGCGCAGGCACCGTTCGACGAGGTGCACCCGTATTACGTGGTCACCGAGTTCGCCGCCAACGACGAAGCGCAGGAAGCGGCGGCGATGGCCGCCTTCGAGGACTGCATGGGCAACGGCTGGGTCAGCGACGGGGTGATCAGCGCCAGCGACGCCCAGGCCGCCCAGCTGTGGCGCCTGCGCGAAGGCATCACCGAATCGCTGGCGCGCTACAAACCTTACAAGAATGATGTCTCGGTGCGGATCTCGGCGATGCCTGCGTTCCTGGCCGAGACCCAGGCACTGATCGGGCAGGCCTACCCACACTTCGACGTGGTCTGGTTCGGCCACATCGGTGACGGCAACCTGCACATCAACGTGCTCAAGCCCGACGACACCAGCGACGCCGATTTCGTGGCGCAGTGTGAACACGTGACCAAGCTGTTGGCGCAGGTGCTGGCCCGGTTCGATGGCAGCATCTCGGCTGAACACGGCATCGGCCTGGTCAAGAAGGGCTACCTGGACAGCACCCGCGGCCCGGCCGAGATCGCCCTGATGAAGGCGGTCAAACGTGCGTTCGATCCCCAAGCGCGGCTGAATCCCGGCAAGCTGTTCGACGTTTGAGCCGGGCAAATCCTTCACGCACCCGTTACGCTCCACGCATCCTCACAACCGGCTTCGAACCGATGACCCGTCCGCTTCTGCTGCTCGCCCTGCTGTCCCTGCCGCTGGCCGGCTTCGCTTCCAGCTTCGCCGGCACCTCGGCCGGTTCCGCCACCGGTGCCTCCTCCGGCTCCTCGGGTAGCAGCTCGGGTGACGACAAGGTGGTACTGGCTGCGCGCGACGACGCTGCGGCGTTCGTCGCCAGCGACGGCCAGATCCGTGGCGCCCGCCTGCAGGCCGCGCTGGCCTACCTGCGTGAGCAGAGTGCCGCCGCACAGCAGCAGAGCGACCTGGAACTGGCCCGCGCGCTGCTGGCGCGTTGATCCCGGGTAGTGCCGGCCGCTGGCTGGCGACGCCATGACATCTGCACGGAACGCAGCCAGGCATGGCCTGGCTCTACTGCTGGCCGTTCCGGCCGCACATGCCAGCGGAGACCTGCGCCTGGATCCGGAAGGGCTGAGCCCTGCACAGCAGCAGGTGGCGATGCAGACCCTGGCCGACGTGCAGTCCTTGCTGCCAGATGGTCTGCTGCGCGCATTGCCAGCACACGTGCAGGTGCGCTGGAGCGACCACCTGCCGGCCGATGTGCATGGTCGCGCTTTCGCCGGCCGCATCGACCTGCGTCGCGAGCTGCTGGATGATGCTGTGCCCGGCGCACGCCGTGCACGACGCAGCGCGCTGGTGCATGAACTGACCCATGTTGCAGACCGTAGCGGCGCGAACTGGTCGCGCAGTGCGCGCTGGCGCGACCTGGCCGGATGGCAGCGCAAGCCCTGGCATCTCGGCCGTGGTGGCAACGACTTCCGTGACCGTAGTCCGGATGCCTATGAACTGAAGGATCCGGCCGAGTACCTGGCAGTGAACGCCGAGCATTTCGTGCTCGACAGCGAGTTTGCCTGCCGGCGCCCGGCGCTGGCGCAGTGGTACCAGGCCCATTTCGGAACCCCGCCATCGCTGCCGCAGTCGCACTGCGCGGCCACGTTGCCATTGCTGCAGGCCGAATCGGAAGAGGGTGCGGCATCGCTGCTGCAGCTCGATCCTTCGCGCGTCTACGCCGTGGACTACCTGTTCGCCGAAGGCAGTGCGCAGCCGATGAGCCGCTGGGGGCACAGCATGCTGCGGCTGGTGATCTGCCGGCCGGGCCGTGCACCGGGTCCGGACTGCCGCCTGGACCTGGAGTACCAGCGCGTGCTGTCGTTCCGCGCGTTCGTCGGCGATGTGCAGATTTCCAACTGGCGCGGCTTGACCGGCGGCTACCCGTCGCGGCTGTTCGTGCTGCCGCTGCAGCAGGTGGTGGACGAGTACACCAAGGTGGAACTGCGGGGCCTGCAGTCGTTGCCCTTGCAGCTGCAACGCGACGAGATCGCCAGCCTGCTCGAGCGCACCGCGCAGGTGCACTGGAGCTATGACGGGCGCTATTACTTCGTCAGCAACAACTGTGCGGTGGAGACCGCCAGGCTGCTGCAGGCCGGAGTGCCCCGGCTGGGCGAGGCCGGGCTGGCCCAGCTGAGTCCGCGCGGTCTCAAGCGGCGGCTGGCGCGGCTGGGCATGCTCGACGAGCGGGTACTCACGGACCGCAACGCAGCGCAGGCACAGGGCTATTACTTCGCTTCCGCGCGCGACCACTACCAGCAGTTGTTCACAGTGGCGGCGACCCAGCTGGCCTTGCCCGCGCGCGATGTGCGCGGCTGGTTGAAGCTGCCGGCAGAACAACGGGCACCGTGGCTGCTGAAGGGCAACCTGCGCGCCAGTGCCGGCCTGCTGCTGCTGGAACAGGCGGCACAGCGGCGTGCCCAACTGCGCGCACGCGATGTGCTAAAGCGGCAGCTACTGGCTGCTGCGGACAGCGCGGAAACCCGCAGCCTGCGCAGCCTGCTGGCGCAGAGCGGGCAGTGGTTGCGCCCGGGAACGCTGCTGCAGGGCGGCTACGGGTTGCCGCTGGCCGATGAGCAGGCGGTGCTGGCCGAAGCGGTTGCCACTGCCAGCGCAGAGGCGGTGCCGGCCTGGCAGGCGCTGCGCGTGCAACTGCGCCAGCAGTTGCCGGTGGGCCAGCGCAACGAGATGGATGCGATCGATGCCAACCTCGCCGCACTTGGCGCGCACCTGCGGGAACAGGCAGCCACGCCCGCTACTGGCGCGGCAGTTCGATGACGAAACGGCTGCCGCCGGCGTTGCCCGCCGTGCAGTAGACGCGGCCGCCGTGCGCGTCGGCGATGGCCTTGACCACCGCCAGGCCGAGGCCACTGCCGCCGCCCTGGCGTGAACGTGAGCCGTCGGCACGCATGAACGGGCTGAAGATGTCGGCGTGCAGGTCCGGATCGATGCCAGGGCCCTCATCCTCGATTGCCACTTGCACATGTCCCGGTGTGTCATGCACGGCAATCCGCACCTTGCCCGGGCTGGCATAGCGGCGCGCGTTTTCCAGCAGCGCCAGCAGCGCCTGGCGGAGGCGGGTCGGGTCGCAGTGCGCGTTGTGTTCCTCGCGGCTGGTTTCCAGCTCCAGCACGAAGCCGGCGGCGCGGAACTGCGGATCGACCAGGGTCATCACCGAATGCACTTCGGCCACCACATCGGTGCGCGCGCGACGTACGTCCAGCCGCGCGTTGTCGGACAGGCTCAGCACGCGCAGATCCTCGATCAGGCGCGAGAGGCCCTCGACCTGCGCCAGCAGGCTGCGGAACTGTGACTCGTCCGGCTGGAACACACCCTCTGCCAGCCCCTGCAGGCGCCCGCGCAGGATCGTCACCGGCGTGCGCAGCTCATGGGCGATGGCCGCGTGCCACATCGCGCGCTCGCTCTCCATGTGCTGCAGGCGGCGCGCCATCGCATTGAAGTCCTCGACCAGGGTCGCCACCTCGCCCGGCGAATTTTCCTCGACGCTGGCGCGTGCACCCAGGTCGCCGCCGGCAAGCGCACGCACACTGTCCACCAGTGAATTCAGTGGCGACAGGATCCGGTGCGCAAGACGGAACGAAGCGGCGATGGCCAGCGCCAGTCCGGTCAGGATCACGCCCACCATCCATGCCAGTTCCGGCCCGGTCGGCAGCCAGCTTTCCGGCTCCTCGGTGCTGCCGGGGAAGAACTCGACCAGCACCGCGTACAGCAGCCACGACGACAGGATCATCATCACGATGACGCCGATCACCATCAGCGACATCGAGATGATGATGTGGCGGCTGAGCCCGGAACGGCGCAGGCGCGCCATCAGCGGTCGGCCATCAACCGGTAGCCGACACCGCGCACGCTGGCCGGGACGTTGACCATGCCCACGTCATCGAGTTTGCGGCGCAGCTTGCTGACATGGCTGTCGACGGTGCGTTCCAGCGCTTCGCTTTCCGGCAGGCATTCGTGCATCAGTTCGCTGCGGCTGAAGATGCGGGTCGGCGCCAGCGCCATGCAGTGCAGCAGCTTGAACTCGGTGAGCGTGAGCAGCACTTCGTGGCTGTAGCCTTCGCCCTCCACATGCACGGCATGGGTAGCCGAGTCGATCAGCAGCGGGCCCGCCCGCAGCGCGGTCGGTGCGTCCAGGCGCGAGGCGCGCAACGTACGCCGCAGCACGGCGCGCACGCGTGCTGCCACTTCGGCCGGATTGAACGGCTTGACCACGTAGTCGTCGGCGCCCATGCGCAGCGCGGTGAGCTTGTCCAGGTCCTGGTCCAGTGCGGTCAGCATGATCACCGGCGTTTCACCGCGCTGGCGCAGCTGGGTCAGCACGCTCCAGCCATCCAGGCGCGGCAGCTGCACATCAAGCAGGACCAGGTCGGGCCGGGCGCTGCGGTGCAGGTCCAGCGCGCTTTGGCCGTCGGCGGCGCGCAGCGTACGCAGTCCTTCGCGTTCCAGATAGGCGGTGAGAATATCGGCGATCTCGGCCTCATCCTCGACGATCAGGACGAGGGCAGCGAGGGCAGGGGCGGCATGCATGAAGGGGCGGGGCCTTAAGGTGCTTGCCTCCATCGTATCTCCACAGTTCCTCCATCGAAACCCCATCATCGCCACGCACACTTCACGCTTCAGAACCTATCAGCCGCCTGCGCGGCATTGTGCACAGCAATGAGAACCTTCAGGACTCCGGTCGCGTTGATCGCGGCCCTCGCCCTGGCCGTGACGGCCTGCTCCGCCCCCGAAGCCACGCCCGAAGCGGCACCGCGCGTCAGCGTGGTCACTGTCGGCCCGCAGGTCGTGCAGCGCGACGATGAACTGCCCGGCCGTGTCGCCGCCGTGCGCACCGCACAGATCCGTGCGCAGGTCGGCGGCATCGTGCAGCGCCGCATGTTCGAACAGGGCGCCGAAGTGCGCGCCGGCCAGGCCCTGTTCCAGATCGATCCGGCGGCGTTCCGTGCCGATGTCGACTCGGCACTGGCAGCGCTGCAGCGCAGTGAGGCAGCCTTGGGCCGCAGCCGCGTGCAGTCGCAGCGCCTGCATGCGCTGGCGGCCGCGCAGGCGGTCAGCCAGCAGCTCCGCGACGATGCCAGTGCCGAGTACGAACAGGCCCGTGCCGCGGTGAACGAGGCGCGCGCGATCCTGGCCCGCCGCCAGCTCGACCTGCGCTATGCCACGGTCAGTGCACCGATTGCCGGCCGCATCGACCAGGCGCTGGTGACCGAAGGTGCACTGGTTGGCGTGGCCGATGCCGAGCCGATGGCAGTGGTGCAGCAGATCGACCAGGTCTACGTCGATGTGCGCCAGCCAGCGGCGCAGCTCGAGTCGCTGCAACGCAGTGCCGGTGGCGGCGAGCTGCCGGTGACGATCATCGGTGCGGCCGGCAGGCCGCTGCCCGAACGTGGCCAGATGCTGTTCTCCGGCATCAATGTCGATGCGCGTACCGGTGATGTGATCCTGCGCATCCTGGTCGACAACCCGCAGCGCCAGCTGCTGCCCGGCATGTACGTGCGCGCGAAGGTGCCGCGGGGTGCGCCGGCCAGCGCACTGACCGTGCCGCAGCAGGCCGTGCTGCGCAGTGCCGGTGGCCAGGCCTATGCCTGGGTGATCGGTGGCGATGGCAAGGCGGTGATCCGCACGCTGGAAGTGGACGGTAGTGTCGATCGCCAATGGCTGGTGCGCACGGGCCTGAAGGCGGGCGAAAAGGTGGTGGTCGAAGGGCAGGAACGCCTGCAGGAAGGCGTGGTGGTCGATGCGCGCGACTGGCAGATGCCGGTCGCCAGCACCGGCGCGGTGCAGGCCGGCAGCAAGGGCTGAGCCTCTACCGGACCGGTTCCTCCAGGAAAATCCAACATGGCACGTTTCTTCATCGATCGCCCGGTGTTCGCCTGGGTGCTGGCGATCTTCATCGTCCTGGCCGGCGTGCTGGCGATCCCGCGGCTGGCAGTGGAGCGCTATCCGGCAGTAGCGCCGCCCAGCGTCAGCATCTACGCCAGCTACCCGGGTGCGAGCCCGCAGACGCTGAACGACGCGGTGGTCGGCCTGATCGAGCGCGAGCTGTCCAGCGTCAAGCACCTGCTGTATTTCGAGTCTTCGGTGGACACCTCCGGCGAAGCCTCGATCACCGCGACGTTCAAGCCGGGTACCAATCCGGAGCTGGCGCAGGTGGACGTGCAGAACCGGATCAAGGCGATCGAGCCGCGCCTGCCGCGCAGCGTGCGCCAGAATGGCCTGTTCGTGGAAGCAGCCGATTCCGGCTTCCTGATGCTGGTCGGCCTGCGTTCGCCCGATGCCAGCGTCAGCGAGGCCGCACTGGGCGACTTCATGGCGCGCAACATCATCGAGGAGCTGCGCCGCATCGATGGCGTCGGCCGCGTGCAGCTGTTCGGTGCGGAGCAGGCGATGCGCGTGTGGCTGGACCCGACCCGGCTGACCGGCTATGGGCTGACCATGGGTGACGTGGCCGCTGCCATCGAGCAGCAGAACCTGGAGATCTCGCCGGGGCGCATCGGTGATTCGCCGGGTGTTCCAGGCCAGCGCATCACCGTGCCGCTCAGCGCCGACGGCCAGTTGTCCACGCCGGAACAGTTCGCGGCGATCGTACTGCGCGCCGGGGCCGACGGTTCACGGGTGGTGCTGGGTGATGTCGCCCGCGTCGAACTGGGCGCGCAGAGCTATGCGTGGGGCACCCGCGAGGACGGCCATCCGGCCACCGCTGCCGGGGTGCAGCTGCGGCCGGGCGCGAATGCGGTGCGCACCGCGTCGGCGGTCCGTGAGCGCATGGCCGAACTGGCGCCGCTGTTGCCGCGCGGCGTGGAGGCGAGCATCCCGTTCGACACCGCGCCGTTCGTGAAGATCTCGATCCAGAAGGTGGTGCAGACGCTGCTGGAGGCGATGCTGCTGGTGTTCGCGGTGATGTACCTGTTCCTGCAGAACTGGCGCTACACGCTGATTCCGGCGCTGGTCGCACCGATCGCGCTGCTTGGTACCTTCGCGGTGATGCTGGCGCTGGGCTTCTCGATCAACGTGCTGACCATGTTCGGCATGGTGCTGGCGATCGGCATCATCGTCGACGACGCGATCGTGGTGGTCGAGGGGGTGGAGCGGATCATGGCCGAGGAGGGCCTGCCGCCGCGCGAGGCGACCATCAAGGCGATGCGCGAGCTGACCAGCGCGGTGATCGGCATCACCCTGGTGCTGACCGCGGTGTTCATTCCGATGGCCTTGGCCAGCGGCTCGGTGGGCGCGATCTACCGACAGTTCACCGTGGCGATGGCGGTGTCGGTCCTGTTCTCGGCGCTGCTGGCATTGAGCCTGACGCCGGCGCTGTGCGCGACCCTGCTGCGCCCGAACACCCATGGCCACCATGGTCGGGGCGGTCTGTTCGGCGCCTTCAATCGTGGCTTCGAGAAGATGACCGGGCGCTACCAGCGTGGCGTGGCCTCCGTGCTGCAGCGGAGCGGGCGGGTGATGGGCGTGTTCGCCGCGCTGGTGGCGGCGCTGCTGCTGGGCCTGCACTGGCTGCCGGGCGCCTTCCTGCCGGAAGAGGACCAGGGCTACTTCATGACCTCGATCCAGCTGCCGGCTGAAGCCACCGCCGAACGCACGCTGGCCGTGGTCGAAGCCTACGAACGGCACGTGGCGTCACGCCCGGGCATCGGCTCCAACCAGTCGATCCTCGGGTACAGCTTCTCCGGTTCCGGCCCGAGCGCGGCGCTGACCTACACGATGCTGAAGGATTGGGGCGAGCGTGCAGGGGCCACCGCGGCCGGCGAAGTGGAGGCCGCGCAGAAGGCGATGGCGACGATTGCCGAGGGCGAGGTGATGAGCGTGATGCCGCCGGCGATCGACAGCCTGGGGCGTTCGTCCGGCTTCTCGCTCGCCCTGCAGGCGCGTACCGGGCAGAGCCAGGCCGAACTGCGTGCGGCCCTGCAGCAGCTGCTGAAGCTGGCCGAGGCCAGCCCGCTGCTGTCGGAGGTGCATGCCGATGGCCTGCCAGCAGGTACCAGCATGCGGCTGGACATCGACCGCGCCAAGGCCGAGGCGATGGGCGTGGGGTTCGAGCAGATCAGCAGCACGCTGTCGGCGGCGATGGGCTCGCAGTACGTCAACGACTTCCCCAACAAGGGGCGGCTGCAGCAGGTGATCCTGCAGGCCGATGCACCCCACCGGATGGAGCTGGAGGATGTGCTGAGGCTGTACGTGCGCAATAGCGAAGGTGGCATGGTGGCGTTGTCGGAACTGGTGACGCCGCACTGGACCGAGGCGCCGCTGCAGCTGCAGCGCTATCTCGGCTTCCCGGCGCTGAACCTGTCCGGCGCACCGGCCTCCGGCGTGTCGACCGGCCAGGCCATGGCGGAGATGGAGCGGTTGGCCGAGAAGCTGCCGTCCGGTTTTGCCCTGCAGTGGACCAGCCAGTCGCTGCAGGAGCGGGAGTCCGGTGCGCAGGCGCCGTGGTTGCTGCTGTTGTCGATGCTGGTGGTGTTCCTGGTGCTGGCGGCACTGTACGAGAGCTGGTCGATTCCGCTGGCGGTGATGCTGGTGGTGCCGCTGGGCCTGCTTGGTGCGGTTGCTGCGGTGCTGTTGCGGGGCATGCCCAACGACGTGTTCTTCAAGGTCGGCATGATCACCGTGATCGGGCTGTCGGCGAAGAACGCGATCCTCATCGTCGAGTTCGCGCGCCAGCTGCAGCAGCAGGGTCGCGGCCTGGTTGAAGCAGCGCTGGAGGCAGCGCGGCTGCGACTGCGGCCGATCGTGATGACCTCGCTGGCATTCGCGCTGGGCGTGGTGCCGCTGATGCTGGCGCAGGGCGCGTCGAAGGAAACCCAGCAGGCGATTGGAACCGGTGTGTTCGGCGGCATGGTCAGTGCGACCGTGCTGGCCGTGTTCTTCGTGCCGGTCTTCTATGTAGTGGTGCAGGGCGCGCGGCAGTGGATCGCGCAGCGCCTGCGCAGACGCCGGCCGATGCCGGGAGGAACCGTGGATGGAACGGAACATCGTTGAAGATCTGCATGAGCGGCAGTTGGCAGCGCTGGAACAGCGCCTGCGGCAGGCATTGCTGGATGACGACCACGATGCGCTGACCGCGCTGGTATCGCCGGCCTTGTTCATGATGGATGGCCACGGCGGCCGCATGCTCGACCTGCCGTGGCTGGGCGACTGGCTGACCGGAAACCTGCAGGTGCGCAGCCTGCAGTCGTACGCGGTGGAAACGTTGCTGTGCGGACGCCTGGCATTGTTGTCCAGCGACGTGCGCTTGTCGGTGCGCGGCCAGGGCCAGGAGCGCGAGCTGAAACTGCGCCTGCTGCGGGTGTGGACCTGCAGTTCCGGCGAAAGCGGCGCGCAGCTGCTGTCGATGGCGGTGCTGGCCGCATGAGTGCGGTCAGGCCGCTTTCAGGCCCCGCTCACCGCGAGGTGGTAGGGTCGAGCGTTCCTGTAGTGTCGACAAGGAGTCGAGCCATGCGTGTAGTTCCCAGTCTGTTGGCAGCCTCCCTGGGGCTGGTCCTGGTCGCTTGCCAGCCGGCCCAGGCACCCGCGGCGGGCAGCAATGACGCCCCGCCTGCCACGCCGCAGCCGAGCGCCAACACGGAAGGTGGCAGCGAGACCGCCTACCAGTGTGGTGATCTGAGTGTGGGCGCGACATTCAATGGCGAGGATGCTGCCACGCTGGTGATCGGCGAGCGTAGCTTCGCCATGACCTCCGAGCGCGCGGCATCCGGCGCCAAGTACAGCGATGGTCTCGGCAACAGCTTCTGGACCAAGGGCAGCGATGATGGCCTGCTGAGCCTGAAGGGTGAACCGGATCGCGAGTGCCATGCGGTGGAAGCTACCGAAGGCGATGGCAGCGCCGGCAATGCGGCATTCCGTGCCACCGGCAATGAACCCGGCTGGCTTGCAGTCGTCGACGGCGATGCGCCGGGCCTGCAGGTGGAGGTCGATTATGGCGAGCGCCGCTTCGACGTGGCCAAACCCACCCAGGGCGCTGATGGATGGAGCGGAAAGGCATCCGACGGCACCGACGTCAAGCTCAGCTTCCAGCGCACCACCTGCCAGGATGACATGAGCGGCGAGGCATTCGAGGCCAAGGCGATGCTGACTGTCGGTACCCGCCAGTACCATGGCTGCGGCAACTTCGGTGCGAAACAGCCGTAACCGCTGCCACCGATGATCCGTCCGCTGCCTGCGGCGAACACGCCGCAGGCAGGGACAGGCAGCCGATCAGCGCGAGGCCCTTAGTCGGCACGGCCGGCGAATTCGCCGGTGGCGGTGTTCACCAGCACGCGTTCGCCATTGACGATGTACTCGGGCACCATGATTTCGATGCCGGTGTTGAGCTTGGCCGGCTTCGGGCGCTTGGTGGCGGTGCCACCCTTCAGTTCCGGCGGCGTCTCGATCACCTCCAGCACCACGGAGGCCGGCAGCTGGATCGCCACCGGCTGCTCGTCGATCACCTGCACGTAGATGCCGGTCAGGCCGTCGGTGATGTAACCGGCGTCGTCGCCGATCACGTCCGCATCCAGGGTGTACGGGGTGTAGTCCTCGTCATCGAGGAAGACGAAGGCATCGCCGTCCTTGTACGAATAGGTGGACTGGCGGCGCAGCAGTTCGACCTCGACCAGGTTGTCGTCGGCATCGAAGCTGGCGTCGAGCTTGTTGCCGCCCGGCACGCTGTACATGATGAAGCGGAAGCGGACGTTGCCGCCGCGACCCTGCGGCGAGCTGCGCTCGATGTCGCGGATCTGGTACACGCCGTTGTTGTACTCGACGACGTTGCCCTTCTTGATGTCGTTGGCTTTCATGGTGATCTAGGTCGTTGGGGGAGGGCGCCGTCCCGGCGCCCGGGGGGAATCACTTCGGAGCGAGGCGGGTAGCGCCGTCCAGGCGGATGGTCTCGCCGTTGAGGTAGGTGTTGCCGAGAATGAAGCCGACCAGACTGGCGAAGTCTTCCGGCTTGCCCAGGCGCGACGGGAACGGGATCGAGGCGGCCAGCGACTGCTGTACGGCTTCGGGCATGCCATCGACCATCGGCGTCCAGAACACGCCAGGAGCAATCGTATTGACGCGGATGCCGAAGCGCGACAGTTCGCGTGCCATCGGCAGCGTCATCGAGACCACGCCGCCCTTGCTGGCCGCATACGCGGCTTGGCCGATCTGGCCTTCATAGGCGGCGATGCTGGCGGTGTTGATGATCACGCCGCGCTCGCCGTCTTCGCCGGCGTCGTTGTGCTGCATGCGATTGGCCGCGGCCTTGGCCACGTTGAAGCTGCCGACCAGGTTGACCATTACCGTGCCCTGGAAGCCGGCCAGCGGCATCGGGCCTTCCTTGCCGAGCACGCGACCGGCGCCGAGGATGCCGGCGCAGTTCATCGCCACGTTCAGGCCGCCGAGGAAATCGTGGGCCTGGTCGATGGCTGCAGCCACGGCCGCCTCATCGCTGACGTTGACATTGAAATAGCGGGCCTTGTCGGCACCCAGCCCGGCAACGGCAGCTGCACCCTTGTCGTCGTTGAGGTCGAACAGAGCCACCTTGCCGCCCTGGGCGACGAGGTGCTGGGCCACGGCCAGGCCGAGGCCGGAGACGCCGCCAGTGATCACGGCACGTACGGAAGACAGCTGCATTGCACGGTCCTGCAGGTTCGAGAACCGCCGATTCTAACGGAAGCGGCGACCGTCGCCGTTGTGCGCTGCGCCGCCCGAGCGGGAGCGGCGCAGCGGGGTGCTCAGCCGGTCGCTGCGAGCGCCTGGCCGGTGCGGCTGGCGGTGGCGCGGCCGAGCAGGCCGGCCAGCCAGCGGCCGGTCTCGGCCAGTGCCGGCAGGTCCACGCCGCTGTCCAGGCCCAGGCCCCGCAGCAGGTAGGCCACGTCTTCGCTGGCGACGTTGCCGCTGGCACCCTTGGCATACGGGCAGCCACCGGCCCCGGAGACGGCACTGTCGACCACGCGCACGCCTTCTTCCAGGCAGGAGGCGATGTTGGCGACGGCCTGGCCATACGTGTCGTGGAAGTGCACGGCCAACGCCTCCATCGGAATCTCGGCAGCGACCGCCTGCAGCATCGCCCGTGCCTTGCGTGGGGTGCCGACGCCGATGGTGTCGCCCAGCGAGATTTCGTAACAGCCCATCTGGTGCAGCGCGCGCGCCACGCGCACCACGTCGGCCAGCGGCACCTCGCCCTGGTAGGGGCAACCGAGCACGGTGGAGACGTAGCCGCGCACGCGCACGCCATCGGCGGCGGCGCGGCGCAGGATCGGCTCGAACCGGGCCAGCGACTCGTCGATGCCGGCATTGGTATTGGTGCGGTTGAAGGCCTCGGACGCAGCGGTGAACACCGCTACTTCCTCGACGCCGACCGCGCGGGCGCGGTCGTAGCCCTGTTCGTTCGGCACCAGTACCGGGTAGTGGATGCCGGGGCGGCGCTGGATGCCGGCGTAGACTTCGGCGGCATCGGCCAGCTGCGGAATCCACTTCGGGCTGACGAAACTGGTCGCCTCGATGCTGCGCAGGCCGGTGGCCGACAGGCGGTTGATCAGTTCGATCTTGTCGGCGGTGGAGACCGACTGCTTTTCGTTCTGCAGGCCGTCACGCGGGCCGACCTCGACGATGCGGACGTAGTCGCTCATGCAGCCACCTCGCCGACGGGGCGATGGCAGACCGCTTCGATGTTGTTGCCGTCCGGGTCGAGCACGAAGGCGGCGTAGTAATCCGGGTGGTACCACGGGCGCAGGCCCGGCGCGCCGTTGTCGCGGCCACCGGCGGTGAGGGCGGCGGCGTGGAAGGCGTCCACCTGCGCGCGGCTGGCGCAGGCGAAGGCCACGTGCACGCCGTGGCTGGCGGTGCCGCCATTGCCGAGCCAGAAGAACGGCTTGCCGTCGCTGCCGAAGCCGACGTGGTCGTGGTCGCCGGTCAGTTCGGCGCTCACTTCCATCACCACGCCGATCTGCAGTGGCGCCAGTGCCTGCAGGAAGAAGGCCTTGCTGCGCGCCAGGTCGGCGCTGGTCAAACCAAGATGATCGAGCATGTTCAGGCTTCCGTGACCCAATGGGGGGCGCGCTTGTCGAGGAAGGCGCCCAGGCCCTCCTGGCCCTCGGCGGACACCCGCAGGCGCGCGATCAGGGCGGCATTATCGCGATCCAGGGTGTCGCGGTCATGGCTGTCCCGGACCTGCCGCACCAGCTGCTTGGCGGTGGACGAGGCGATCGGGCCTGCCTTGTCGAGCAGGGCCAGCTGGCGTTCCAGCGCCTCGTCCAGGCGCTCGGGTTCGACCAGCTGGTGGACCAGGCCGATCCGCAGTGCGGTCTCGGCATCGAAGTGCTCGCCGGTGGCGAACCATCGACGGGCCTGGCGTGGGCCGATGGCCTCGATCACATAGGGGGAGATCACCGCCGGCAGCAGGCCCAGGCGGCTTTCGGTCAGGCCGAATCGGGCCGCGGTGCTGGCGATGGCGATGTCGCAGCAGGCGACCAGGCCGACACCGCCGCCGAAGGCCGCGCCGTGGACCCGTGCCAGGGTCGGCTTGGGCAGCTCGTCCAGGGTGCGCATCAGCCGGGCCAGGGCCAGCGAGTCCTCGCGGTTGTCGGCCTCGCTGGCCGCAGCCATGCCGCGCATCCACTGCATGTCGGCGCCGGCCGAGAAGGAGGCGCCATGGCCGGCCACCACCACGGCCCGGATCGAATCGTCCCGTCCGGCGGCCTCCAGCGCGGCGGTCAGCCGGGCGATCAGGCTGGCGTCGAAGGCATTGTGCAGTTCCGGCCGGTTCAGCCAGAGGGTGATGACGGCGCCGCGGCGCTCGATCTGCAAAGCATCGTTCATGGGATTCCAGGGTCACTCCATACCTGTATGGATCATAGCGGGCCATTGGTCATGGGCCATGACGCGACGCGGGAATGTTAGAATCGAGAACCATTTACATCCAGCAGAGAACACGCTAGATGACGCTGTCCGAACTGCCGCTGCACACCTCGGCCGTGGTCGAGTCCGTGCAGGACCTGCACGCCAACGATGCCATCGCCCGTCGCCTGCGCGAGCTGGGTTTCGTCAATGGCGAGGAAGTGCGCCTGGTGGCCAAGGGTCCGGTGGGGGGCGAGCCGCTGCTGGTGCAGGTCGGGTTCACCCGGTTCGCGCTGCGGATCAGTGAGGCCAAGCGCGTCGTGGTAGACGCCAACCGCCAGGAGCGACGCGCATGAGCGCTTCCGCTGCCACCGCCCCGCTGCGCATTGCGCTGGTCGGCAACCCCAACAGCGGCAAGACCGCGCTGTTCAACCAGCTGACCGGCAGTCGGCAGAAGGTCGCCAACTACACCGGCGTCACCGTAGAGCGCAAGGAGGGCCGCCTGCGTGCGCCGTCCGGCCGTGAATTCGCGGTGCTTGATCTGCCGGGCGCCTACAGCCTGCATCCGGCCAGCCTGGATGAGGCGATCACCCGCGACCTGTGCCGGGGCTTCTACCCGGGCGAAGCCGCGCCGGACGTGCTGCTGTGCGTGATCGACGCCACCAACCTGCGCCTGCACCTGCGCTTCGCGCTGGAGCTGCGTGAGCTGGGCAAGCCGATGGTGGTCGCGCTGAACATGGTCGACGCCGCCCAACGCCGCGGCATCCAGGTGGATGTGGCCGCGCTGGAACGCGAGCTGGGCGTGCCGGTGGTGGAGACCGTGGCGGTGCGCAAGCAGGGCGCCAAGGCCCTGGTCGAGCGCCTCGATGCGATGGTGCCGCACCTGGATGCGCCGGTGCCGGGCCCGGAAGGTGGCATCGACTACCACGCCAAGGTGCGCGAGATCCTGTCGGTCGCCGTGCGCATGCCGGCGCGAACCGCGAAGATCGACGACGCGCTGGACCGCTGGCTGCTGCACCCGGTGTTCGGGCTGATCAGCCTTGCGGTGGTGATGTTCCTGATCTTCCAGGCGGTGTATGCCTGGGCGACGCCGTTGATGGATGGCATCGAGGCTGGCTTCGCCTGGCTCGGTACTCTCGTTGGCAGCGTGTTGCCGGAGGGTCCGCTGGCCAGCTTGCTGACCGACGGCATCATCGCCGGTGTCGGTGGCGTGGTGGTGTTCCTGCCGCAGATCCTGATCCTGTTCTTCTTCATCCTGGTGCTGGAGGAATCCGGCTACCTGCCGCGCGCGGCGTTCCTGCTCGACCGCATGATGGCCGCTGCCGGCCTGTCTGGCCGCTCGTTCATCCCGCTGCTGTCCAGCTTCGCCTGCGCGGTGCCGGGCATCATGTCCACGCGCAGCATCCAGGACCCGCGTGACCGCCTGGCCACCATCCTGGTCGCACCGCTGATGACCTGTTCGGCGCGCCTGCCGGTGTACGCGCTGCTGATCGGTGCGTTCATTCCGCAGAAGACCGTGTGGGGCGTGTTCAACCAGCAGGGCCTGGTGCTGTTCGGCCTGTACGCCGCCGGCATCCTCAGTGCGCTGGCGATGTCGTGGATCATGAAGAAGTGGCGCCGCGACAAGAGCGAGCATCCGCTGATGCTGGAGCTTCCGTCGTACCGGCTGCCGCATGCGCGCGACCTGGCGGTGGGGCTGTACGAGCGCGGCATGATCTTCCTCAAGCGCGTCGGCGGCATCATCCTGGCGCTGACCATCCTGCTGTGGGTGCTGCTGTCGTTCCCAGCGGCGCCGGCGGGCGCCACGATGCCGGCCATCGACTATAGCTACGCCGGCCAGCTCGGCCATGCGATGGCGGTGTTCTTCGCACCGCTGGGCTTCAACTGGCAGATCTGCATCGCGCTGATCCCGGGCCTGGCCGCGCGTGAGGTGGCGGTGTCGTCGCTGGCGACGGTGTATGCGCTGTCGGCGGCGGATGACGATGCGGCCAGCCAGGCACTGACCCCGTTGATCAGCGATGGCTGGTCGCTGGCCACGGCCCTGTCGCTGCTGGTCTGGTACATCTACGCACCGATGTGCATCTCGACGCTGGCCACCATCAAGCGCGAGACCAACTCGTGGAAGCAGATGGCCTTTGCCGCGTTCTACCTGTTCGCCGCAGCTTACGTGGCGGCGCTGATCACCTACCAGGTGACCAGGGCGCTGGGAGGTGGCTGATGGATACCGGGCTGCTGATCCAGTACCTGATCATCGCGGTGGCCGTGCTGGTCAGCGCCTGGGTGGTGCTGAAGAAGCAGTTCCCCGGCACGGTGCGCAAGCTGCGCGGTGCCTTGGCGCTGGCTCTGCTGAAGCCGGGCCGCGCGGCCTGGGCGCAGGCGCTGGGGCGGAAGATCGCGCCGCCTGCCAGCGGAGGTGGCGGTGCCTGTGGCGGTTGCGACAGTTGCGGGCCGACCAACAAGAAGTAGCGTCGAGCCATGCTCGACGGCGGCTGTGCGGCGGGTGCGAACTTTCGGCCTGTGGGTGCGAACCTTGGTTCGCACGCTTTCCGGGGTTCAGACCTCTTTGCGGATGATCGCGCGAAAGCGTCCCTCCTGCTGCATCCGCCGTACCGAGGCGCGATTTCCATGGGTCGCTGCGAAGCCCGCCACGTCGGCAAGGGCATTGAGCAGCAGGCGCTTCATCGCGTTGCGATCGCCAGCATCGAGCAGGTCATGAAGATCCTGCTGGGTGAAAGCCCGGCGCAGGCCTGGCGTCTCTTCGATACGCCAGTCGACATGCGGCGTGGGGATGCTGGAGCGGTACCTGAAAGCCGTTTCAAGATCGTCGGGCGTGAGGGGGTGCACGAGCAACTCTGGAAAGTAGAGTCCGGCATTCACATAGAAACCGCGGCTTTCGCTGGCGCGCTGGTGATTCACGACAAGCAGGGCGTCATCCAGCAAGCGGTAGCGGGTGGTCGTGGTCCCGGCATAGCCGGTCTTCCTGGCGCACTTGCTGAAGACGGTCGCGGATTTCATGGGCGTTGCCTGGGCCGGAAGAGGGGACCACAGCCTTGAGTGGCCGCGTTTCTGCGTCCAGTGGTAAACGCGACATCTACGGTGTCGCATGCGCTCCGCCTGGTGCAGTCAAGAGAGGCGTACCCAGGGAGGAACGAGCATCCATTGCGCGGAAGGTCACCCAGCGTCGCAGTGACGGCGCTTGCCGGAGCAGGCGTGCTGCCGCTAGCCTGCAGGCATGAACCAGACTCCCCTGCGATTGCTCATTCACGGCGCCTCCGGGCGCATGGGCCAGGCCCTGCTGCGGCTGGCCGCCGAACATCCCGAAACCCTGCAGATCGTGGCCGCCGTGACCGGCCGTGCGCCGGCGCAGCGCGTGGTCGACGGCGTGCCGTTCTTTGGTGCCAGCGAACTGTCCGGTGCGCCGGTGTTCGACGTGGCCATTGACTTCAGCCTGCCGGAGGGCTTCGACCCGATGCTGGCGCTGTGCGTGGAACGCGGCGCGGGGCTGGTGTCGGGTACCACCGGCATCTCCGGCACGCAGCGGCAGGCGCTGGATGCAGCAGCGGCGAAGATCCCGTTGGTCTGGGCGTCGAACTTCAGCCTGGGCGTGGCAGTGCTGGACGAGCTGGTGGAGCGCGCCGCGCAGGCGCTGGCCGGCTGGGACTGCGATATCGTCGAATCGCACCACACGCAGAAGAAGGACGCACCGTCAGGCACCGCGCTAACCCTGGGCGCGGCCGCGCAGCGCGGCGGAGCGGAGCCGCATTACGCGAGCCTGCGTGCTGGCGACATCGTAGGTGAGCATCTGGTGCAGTTCACCGGGCTGGGCGAGCGCATCGAGCTGGTGCATAGGGCCACCAACCGCGACATCTTCGCCCGCGGTGCGCTGTTCGCCGCCCGCCAGCTGCAGGGCCGGGCCCCGGGCAGCTACCGGGTGCGGGACCTGCTGGCGTAGGGCGGTAGTGCCGGCCGCTGGCCGGCAACCCAAGGTTACGGGACGCCGATGGGATTGCCGGCCAGCGGCCGGCACCACCGGGTGGCGGGTGCCGCATACGCGGCCGCATTGAGATGAATGCGCAATCGCCTGTTCATATAGCGCGATAACCGCTGGCGCGAGCGCCCCGGCAGCGTTACAATTCGCACTCGCCGAATCACGAAAGCCGGACCGGTCCCAGACCGCACGTCCGCGCTTTTTTGCAACCGGATTTCCGTGAAGCGCAGGCGTGACTTCGGCAGCCCCCTCGGTAGCCAAAGTGAGATTCCCGTGACCCAAGCCGCAATCCTCGTCCTCGAAGACGGCACCGTATTCGAGGGCGAATCCGTAGGCGCGCCCGGCCTGTCCGTCGGTGAAGTGGTGTTCAACACCGCCATGACCGGCTATCAGGAAGTATTGACCGACCCGTCCTACGCCCGGCAGATGGTCACGTTGACCTATCCGCATATCGGCAACACCGGCATGACCGACCAGGACGATGAAGCGTCCAAGGTATGGTCGGCCGGTCTGATCGTGCGCGACGTCCCGCGCCGTCCCAGCAACTGGCGCAGCCAGCTGTCGCTGCAGGACTGGCTGATCCAGCGGGGCGTGGTCGCCATCGCCGGCATCGACACCCGCAAGCTGACCCGCATCCTGCGCGAGAAGGGCGCGCAGAACGGTGCGCTGATGGCCGGCGACATCGACGTGGAAAAGGCACTGGAAGCCGCCCGCAAGTTCCCGGGCCTGAAGGGCATGGATCTGGCCAAGGTCGTCACTACCGAGAAGACCTACACCTGGACCGAGGGCCAGCTGGACCTGGATGCCAATGCTTTCGTCAGCGTGCCGGCCCGGTTCAAGGTCGTGGCCTACGACTTCGGCGTGAAGACCAACATCCTGCGCATGCTGGCCGAGCGCGGCTGCGAAGTGACCGTGGTGCCGGCGCAGACCCCGGCCGCCGAAGTGCTGGCACTGAAGCCGGACGGCGTGTTCCTGTCCAATGGCCCGGGTGACCCGGAACCGTGCGACTACGCCATCGACGCGATCAAGGCCTTCATCGACGTGAAGATCCCGACCTTCGGCATCTGCCTGGGCCACCAGCTGCTCGGCCTGGCCTCTGGCGCGAAGACCATGAAGATGGGCCATGGCCACCACGGTGCCAACCACCCGGTGCAGGACCTGGACAGTGGCCGGGTGATGATCACCTCGCAGAACCACGGTTTTGCGATCGATGAAGCAACCCTGCCGCCGACCCTGCGCGTGACCCACCGTTCGCTGTTCGACGGCACCAACCAGGGTGTCGCCCGCACCGACGTGCCGGCGTTCTCGTTCCAGGGCCATCCGGAAGCATCCCCGGGCCCGCACGATGTCGGTCCGCTGTTCGACCGCTTCGTGGCGCTGATGGAGCAGGCCAAGGCGTGATCAGTACGCCGCCGGCCTGCCGGTGGCGTCGCGATGGACCGTAAACCCCGCATCGCTGCTGCCCCTGGCGCGGCGCTGCGGATCAAGATTCCTGATCGACAGCGTGCGATCACCCCCCTTGTCACGCTGTACTGACTTAGAGAAGAAAATGCCCAAGCGCACTGACCTCAAGACCATCCTCATCATCGGTGCTGGCCCGATCGTCATCGGCCAGGCCTGCGAGTTCGACTACTCCGGCGCCCAGGCCTGCAAGGCCCTGCGTGACGAGGGTTACCGCGTGGTGCTGGTCAACAGCAACCCGGCCACGATCATGACCGACCCGGAGATGGCCGACGCCGTCTACATCGAGCCGATCAACTGGCAGACGGTCGAGAAGATCATCGCCAAGGAAAAGCCCGATGCGCTGCTGCCGACCATGGGTGGCCAGACCGCGCTGAACTGCGCGCTGGACCTGGCCGACAACGGCGTGCTGGAGAAGTACAACGTCGAACTGATCGGCGCCAAGCGCGAAGCGATCCGCATGGCCGAAGACCGCGAGCTGTTCCGCGTGGCCATGGGTGAGATCGGCCTGGAATGCCCGACCGCCGCCGTCGCCCACACCCTGGACGAAGCGCTGGAGATCCAGACCCGCGTCGGCTACCCGACCATCATCCGCCCCAGCTTCACCCTGGGCGGCAGCGGTGGCGGCATCGCCTACAACCGCGAAGAGCTGGTCGAGATCGTCAGCCGCGGCCTGGAACTGTCGCCGACCACCGAGGTGCTGGTGGAAGAGTCGGTGCTGGGCTGGAAGGAGTTCGAGATGGAAGTGGTCCGCGACACTGCGGACAACTGCATCATCGTCTGCTCGATCGAAAACCTGGACCCGATGGGCGTGCACACCGGCGACTCGATCACCGTGGCCCCGGCGCAGACCCTGACCGACAAGGAATACCAGCGCCTGCGCGATGCCTCCATCGCCGTGCTGCGCAAGATCGGCGTCGATACCGGTGGCTCGAACGTGCAGTTCGGCATCAACCCGAAGACCGGCCGCGTGGTCGTCATTGAGATGAACCCGCGCGTGTCGCGTTCCTCGGCGCTGGCGTCCAAGGCCACCGGCTTCCCGATCGCCAAGGTCGCCGCCAAGCTGGCCGTGGGTTACACCCTGGACGAACTGAAGAACGAGATCACCGGCGGCCTGACCCCGGCCTCGTTCGAGCCGTCGATCGACTACGTGGTCACCAAGATCCCGCGCTTCGCCTTCGAGAAGTTCCCGGCCGCCGACGCCCGCCTGACCACCCAGATGAAGTCGGTGGGCGAGGTGATGGCGATGGGCCGCACCTTCCAGGAGTCGGTGCAGAAGGCCCTGCGTGGTCTGGAAACCGGCAAGGTCGGCTTCGACCCGACCGGCCTGGACCTGGGCAACGAAGACGACCTGCAGACCTTGCGCCGCGAACTGAAGGCACCGGGTCCGGAGCGCCTGTTCTTCGTTGCCGATGCATTCCGCGCCGGCATGAGCGTGGAAGAGATCTACGCACTGTCGTTCATCGACCACTGGTTCCTGGACCAGATCGAGGAAATCATCGCTGCAGAAGGCGAAGTCGCTGCCGGTGGCATCGACGCGCTGGACGCCGCACGCCTGCGCAAGCTGAAGCGTGCTGGCTTCTCCGATGCGCGGCTGGCGCAGCTGACCGGCACCAATGAAGCCGCCATCCGCGCGCTGCGTCGTGCGCACAAGGTGCGACCGGTCTACAAGCGCGTAGACTCCTGTGCCGGCGAGTTCTCCACCGGTACCGCCTACCTCTACTCGACCTACGAGGACGAGTGCGAGGCCGCGCCGAGCAACCGCGACAAGATCATGATCCTGGGCGGTGGTCCGAACCGCATCGGCCAAGGCATCGAGTTCGACTACTGCTGCGTGCACGCGGCACTGGCGCTGCGCGAGGATGGTTATGAAACCATCATGGTCAACTGCAACCCGGAGACCGTGTCGACCGACTATGACACCTCCGACCGCCTGTACTTCGAACCGCTGACCCTGGAAGACGTGCTGGAGATCGTCGAACTGGAACAGCCGAAGGGCGTGATCGTGCAGTACGGCGGCCAGACCCCGCTGAAGCTGGCGCGCGCGCTGGAAGCCAATGGCGTGCCGGTGATCGGCACCAGCCCGGATTCCATCGACCTGGCCGAAGACCGCGAGCGCTTCCAGCAGCTGGTCGACACGCTGGGCCTGAAGCAGCCGCCGAACCGCATCGCCCGCAACGACCAGGAAGCGCTGCTGCTGGCCCGCGAGATCGGTTACCCGCTGGTGGTGCGCCCGAGCTACGTGCTGGGCGGCCGTGCGATGGAAATCGTCTACGGTGAAGCCGACCTGGCCCGCTACGTGCGCGATGCGGTCAAGGTGTCCAACGATTCGCCGGTGCTGCTGGACCGCTTCCTCGACAACGCCGTCGAGTGCGACGTCGACATCATTGCCGATGCCCAAGGCAACGTCCTGATCGGCGGCGTGATGGAGCACATCGAAGAAGCCGGCGTGCACTCGGGCGATTCCTCGTGCTCGCTGCCGCCGTACTCGCTGTCGGCTGAAACCCAGGCCGAGCTGCGCCGCCAGGTGGTGGAGCTGGCCAAGGCCCTGAACGTGGTCGGCCTGATGAACACCCAGTTCGCTATCCAGACCAGCGACGAAGGTGCCGACACCATCTACCTGCTGGAAGTGAACCCGCGTGCCTCGCGCACCGTGCCGTTCGTGTCCAAGGCCACCGGCATGCCGCTGGCCAAGATCGCCGCCCGCTGCATGGCCGGCAAGACGCTGGCCGAGCAGGGCGCGACCAAGGAAATCGTGCCGGACTACTACTCGGTGAAGGAAGCGATCTTCCCGTTCGCCAAGTTCCAGGGCGTTGACCCGATCCTCGGGCCGGAGATGCGCTCCACCGGTGAGGTGATGGGCGTGGGCCGCAGCTTCAACGCCGCCTTTGCGCGTGCGCAGGAAGCGGGTGGCATCAAGGCACCGCCGGTTGGCAAGGCCTTCGTGTCGGTGCGTGATCCGGACAAGAAGCGCGTGCTGCCGGTGGCCAAGGCGCTGCTGGCGCGTGGCTACAGCCTGGTCGCCACCCGTGGCACCGCCGCGTGGCTGCAGCAGCACGGCATGGACTGCGAGATCATCAATAAGGTGGTCGAAGGCCGTCCGCACATCGTCGACTCGATCAAGAACGGCGAGATCGTCTACATCGTCAACACGACCGAAGGTCGTTCGGCGATCAACGACTCGTTCTCGATCCGTCGCGAGGCGCTGCAGCATCGCGTCACCTACTCGACCACCATTGCCGGCGCCAAGGCGCTGGTGGATTCACTGGAATTCCGCGGCACCGGTCCCGTCTGGTCGCTGCAGGAGCTGCACAAGGAGTTGAATGCATGAGAGCCCCCATCACCATGAAGGGCGCGCAGAAGCTGCGCGACGAACTGGATCACCTGAAGTCGGTCAAGCGCCCGAAGGTGATCGCCGCCATCGCCGAAGCGCGCGAGCATGGCGACCTGAAGGAGAACGCCGAGTACCACGCCGCGCGCGAGGAACAGGGCTTCATCGAAGGCCGCATCAAGCAGCTGGAAGGCGAGCTGTCGCACGCCGAGATCATCGACGTGAGCAAGCTCAATGCCGGCTCCAAGGTGGTGTTCGGCGCCAGCGTGACCCTGGCCGACGTGGAAACCGACGAAGAGAAGAAGTACCAGATCGTCGGTGACCTGGAGGCGGACATCAAGCAGGGCCTGATCGCGATTTCCTCGCCGGTGGCGCGCGCGATGATCGGCAAGCTGGAAGGTGATTCGATCGTGATCGACGCCCCGGCCGGCCAACGCGAGTACGAGATCGTCAGCGTCAGCTACGTGGACTGACCCGGTGGCAACGGCGACCCTGCTGTTGCCGGCACGCAGCCGCTTTGCCGCGGCTGCGCTGCCGGACGATGTGGCGCGCGCGCTTGGCCGCGCCACGACGGTGCAGGTCGCACCGGGTGAACGCGCGCAGCTGACGCGCCATTTCACGGTGGCCGCGCCGCACTGGCCGGTGGCCGCGTTGACCCGTCAGCGCGACGTCGGCGATGCCGCTGGCGCCAGCTGGCTGCGTGCCGATCCGGCCTGCATGGTGCCGGACATGCATGGCGCGCGGATGATGGCCTACGGCGAAACGCTGCGACCGACCCTGGCCGACTGCCTGGCCCTGCTGCCGGTGCTGCAGCCGTTGTTCGCCGATGCCGGATTCGTGCTCGACGCACCGGACCCTTCGCGCTGGTACCTGCGCCTGCCGATCGACCTGGCCCTGCCGGACTTCGACAGTCCGGACGAGGTGCTGGGCGATGATCTGTTCTCGCACCTGCCGGAAGGCGAGGGTGGCCGCCGTTGGCGGGCGCTGATGACCGAAGCGCAGGTACTGCTGCATAACCATTCCTGGAACCAGCAGCGCGCCGCGCAGGGACAACAGCCAATCAATTCGCTGTGGTTCTGGGGTGGTGGCGTGATGCCGGTGTCGGTCAGCACGCCGCACGCACAGGTGCGCAGCCGCGACGCGCTGCTGCAGGGCCTGGCTCTTGCGGCTGGCGTAGCCGTGGATGGCGAGCAGGCGGTGGATGCACTGGTTGATCTGCGCCAGCTGCGTTCGCTGCAGCAGCTCGGCAATGATGCGATCCGGCCGCTGCTGGCCGCGCTCAAGCGTGGCGAGCTGCAGCAGCTGGTGCTGGATTTCGAGGACGGCCTGCAGTTCCAGCTGGACCGCGGCCAGCGCTGGCAGTTCTGGAAGAAGCCGCGCCAGCTCCACGAATGATCGGGGGCGACCGATCGGGGTCGGATCCGTTTTCCATCGGAAAATGGCTCTGACCCCCAGGGTTTGTCGGGGTTGCCGACCAGCGGCCGGCACTACCGCAGGTAGCGGCGCCTCAACGGACCTCGCTGACCACCGTCGGCAGCTGCCAATGCCCTCCCGCCACGCCGCGGCACTGCCCGGTGGTGAACTCGCCGCTCTTCACGAATCGCGCGCCATCCCAGGCCCAGTCGTGGCCGGAGAAGCAGTCACCGATGCCGCGCCCACGGAAGCGCCCGCGCAGCGTCGCGTCATCGCGATCAAAGTCCTCCGCGTTGGAGGTCACGAACTTCGCTTGGTACGGCGCCTTGTCCTGCACTACCCAGTAGCCGTTGCTGAAGTTGTAGGCACCCACGAAGCAACTGGTGCTTGCCAGTACATGCTGGGCGTCCAGTCGCTGGATCTCGATCTCATCTGTCCCGCCATCGCTCAGGCGGCCGCACTCATCCGGCTTCGGCAGGCTGGCGATCAGCGCCTTGCGCAGGCCCGGTGCCTTGGCCAGTGCCGCGTCCGAGGCGCGCGATGCCACCAGCGTGCCGCGCACGATCACTGGCACCGGCAACGCCGCAGGCACGCATGCTTCGGGCCTGTCGCCACGCCGTACCAGTGCACCGGGCGTTCCCAGCCGGCCCTGGGCCTCGTCCATCTTCAGCAGTACTGCTGCTGCACCGCTGTCGGAGATCGGCCACGCCTTGCCCTTGCCGTCGATGATCTCGATGCGTGCCTGGCGCGGCAGTGCGGCGACCAGTGCATTGGTCTGTGCCTGCTGCAATAACACTTTTTCCCCGTCGCCCGTGTCGCGCACCGGGCCCAGGTCCTTGCCGTTCAGGCGCAGGCGCAGCGCCCCGGTCGGCGTCGGGCTTTCGCCATTCTCGCCATTTCGCAGCCGCGCGAGCACCTTCGTACCCGGGCCGCCGGCGCGCTCCAGCATGAGGCTGAGCAGGTTGCCGGGTTGTTCCGGACTGTAGCCGGCGGCGCGACAGGTGCGGGTGTTGTCACAAGCCAGCGACCAGTCGTTGTGTTCGAATTCGACCCCGGGCCTGGGCTCAGGCGTGGCGGAGTGGGCGGCCCGGGCCACGGTGAGTGCCATCAGCGCGGTCAGCAGGGTGCGGATCATGGATGGAAGTCCGTTCCAGGGCAGGCAAGCATGGAAGATGCGGTCGTGAAATCCAAATGCTGCTGGCCGAAGAGCCAAGGTGCCTCGTCAGCAGCGGCAGCCGACTGGCAGAGTGGTGCACGTTATGATGTGCAGGTCTTTCGTAACCGGCGATGCCGATGTCCCTTGCCGCCGATGCTGTGCAGCCCGCCTCTGATACGCCGATGATCCGCCGCCGCGATGCGGTCGTACCCGGCAGTTGGCCGGAGGGCACGCTGCCGCTGCTGGCGCGTCTCTATGCCAGCCGTGGCGCAGGTACACCGGAGTTGGCGCAGCCGAAGCTGGGCAATCTGCACGGGCCTGAGCTGCTGACCGGCATCGATGATGCGGTGGGTCTGCTGATCGAGGCCATCGCCAACGACAAGCGCATCCTGGTGGTCGGCGATTTCGATTGCGATGGCGCCACCGCCTGTGCGGTCGGCGTGCGCGGCTTGCGCATGCTCGGTGCGCAACACGTCTTCCACGCGGTGCCGAACCGCATGGTGCATGGCTATGGCCTGTCACCGTCGCTGGTGGAAGAGCTGGCCGCGCTGCAGCCGGACCTGCTGGTCACGGTCGATCACGGCATCGCCTGCCATGCGGGCGTGACCGCGGCCAAGGCACGCGGCTGGCAGGTGCTGGTCACCGACCATCACCTTCCCGGGCCGCAGCTGCCGCCGGCCGATGTCATCGTCGATCCAAATCTCGACGGCGACGCTTTCCCCAGCAAGTCGTTGGCCGGTGTCGGCGTGATCTTCTATGTGTTGATGGCGCTGCGCCGGCAGATGCGCGAGGCCGGCGTTTTTGCCGATGGCAAGGGGCCGGACCTGACCACGCTGCTGGACCTGGTGGCGGTCGGCACCGTTGCCGACCTGGTGGCGCTGGATCCGAACAACCGGGCACTGGTCAGCGCGGGCCTGCGCCGTCTGCGCGCGGGGCAGGGCTGCGTCGGCCTCCGAGCGCTGATCGAAGCCAGCGGCCGTGATGCGGCGCGGCTGACCGCCACCGACATCGGCTTCGCACTCGGCCCACGCCTGAACGCGGCGGGCCGGCTGGAAGACATGGCGCTGGGCATCGCGCTGTTGCTGACCGAAGACCCGCGCCAGGCACGCGAGATCGCGCAGACGCTGGAGCAGATCAACTCGGAACGGCGCGCCGTCCAGCAGTCGATGACTGACGACGCCGAGCAGGCGTTGACCCGCGTGGTGCTGGACATGGCCGGTCAGCGACCGGTCGCGGCCTGCCTGTTCGATGCTGACTGGCATCCGGGTGTGGTCGGCCTGGTCGCATCGAAGATGAAGGATCGCCTGCATCGCCCGGTGATCGCCTTCGCCCCGGCCGAACCCGGCGCCGAGATCCTGCGAGGCTCGGCGCGCTCCATTCCCGGCCTGCACATCCGTGACGCGCTGGCGTTGGTCGACGCGCGCCATCCGGGCCTGATCGAGCGCTTCGGTGGCCACGCCATGGCGGCCGGCCTCAGCCTGCGGCGTGACCACGTCGATGACTTCAAGGCCGCCTTCGTCGCGGTGGTGCTGGAAATGCTCGATCCGGCGGCACTGCAGCAGCAGGTGCTCAGTGACGGCGAGCTGGCCGCGGACGAGCTGGACCATCGCCACGCCGATGCGTTGCGCCTGGCCGGGCCGTGGGGCCAGGGTTTCCCCGAGCCACTGTTCGACGGCCACTTCGAAGTGGCCAACTGGCGAGTACTGAAGGAACGCCACCTCAAGCTGGAACTGCGCCTGCCGGGCGTACCCGGCACGATCAACGCCATCCATTTCGGCGGCTGGCACGGCAACGCGCCATCACGTCACGTCCACCTGGCCTACCGGCTGGCCTGCGATGACTACCGTGGCGGCAGCGCCATCCAGCTGATCGTGGAGCACTGCCTGCCCGCATAGAAAAAGGGGACGGAGGGGATTAAGTCGCTTGTGCCTCGTTTGCCACTTGCGACTTAATCCCCTCCGTCCCCTTTTTGGGGGCGCCAACCCCATTACGGTTGCTGGTGCGTTCAAAGGTTTACGATCCCACTGGAGTCCGCTCATGGTCTTCGTCCGTTGCTGCACTGTGTTGTTGCTGGCCCTCGCGGCCTGGCCCGCTGGCGCGCAGTCGCCGCCGATCTCCCGGCCGCAGGCCAGCATGCCTCTGCTAATTGCCCCGGCCGCCGAGCAGGCGGTGCAGCTGCGACACGCCCGCATCGAAGGCGAAGTCCAGGCCGGCATCGCCCAGACCCGGATCGCGCTGGAATTCCACAACCCCAACCGGCGGGTACTGGAGGGCGAGCTGCAGTTACCGCTGGCCGATGGCCAGCAGATCAGCGGCTTCGCGCTGGATATCAACGGCGAGATGCGTGACGCGGTGCCGGTGCCCAAGGACCGCGGCCGCCAGGTGTTCGAGGAGATCGCCCGTCGTGGCGTCGACCCGGGGCTGCTGGAACAGACCGCCGGCAACCAGTTCCGGCTGCGCATCTATCCGCTGCCGGCCGGCGGCAGCCGGCGCGTGCAGCTGGTGATCCGCGAGTCGTTGGCCTTCGCCGGCCAGGGCTGGCAGTGGACGCTGCCGCTGCAGTTTGCCGCCGGTGCAGCCTCGGTTGAGCTGAAACTGCAGGCCCCCGTCACGGCCACCGCGGGTACGGCGCCATTCCGCATCAGCGCGGGCCAGCTGCAGTGGCAGGGCAAGGGGGCGCAGCTGCCGAAGCAGCTGCAGTGGGATCTGCCGGCGACCCGCCAGGCACAGGTGCAGGTGGCGCACTGGCAGGATGGCCACTATCTGCTGGCGCAGCTGCCGGTGGCGGCCAGCAGCACGCCGCGCAAACTGCCGAGCGAAATCGGCCTGCTGTGGGATGGCTCCGGTTCGGCGGGCCAGCGCGATCACACACGTGAGTTCGCCCTGCTGGATCGCTATTTCGCTGCGCTGCGCGACGGCACCGTGGCCTTGACCGTGCTGCGCGATCGCGCCGAGCCGGTGCGTCGCTTCCGCATCCGCGCCGGCAACTGGAGTGAACTGCGCGCAGCCCTGCAGGCCGTGCGCCCGGACGGTGCCAGCGCGCTGGCACAGTGGCAGCCGCAGCCGGGCGTGAAGGAATACCTGCTGGTCAGCGATGGCCTGCTGACCTATGGGCCGGAACAGCTGCCGGCGATGGCGCCGGATCAACGCCTGTTTGCGGTCAGCAGCGCCGGCGCGCGCACCGATGCCGTGCGACTGCGGGGTTGGAGTGAGGCGCATGGCGGTCGCTTCGTCGCGCTGGGCAAGGATGTCGATGCGGCGGCGCACGCGTTGCTGGCATCGCCGCTGGATGTGCAGGTCGATGCGGGACGCGGCGTGCAGGATGTAGTGATCGATCGGCGCAGTGAAGCCGACGGCTGGCTGTGGCTGCACGCACAACTGGCAGCCGACGGTGTGCCGATGCGGGTGCGCGTTGGCGACGGTGAGTGGGAAGCGCTGCCAGCGACGCAGAAGAGCAAGGACGGTGAACTGCTGGCCGGTTTGTGGGCACAGGCGCGCCTGCAGCAACTGGCCGTCGACCGCCGCGGCAACCGCGAGGCCATGCAGCGCCTGTCGCAGCAGTTTGGCCTGGTCGGGCCGGACACCTCGCTGATCGTGCTGGAGACGCTGGAGGATTACCTGCGTCATGCCATCCGTCCGTCCGGCAAGCTGCGCGCGGACTACGACGCGCGGTTCGCACGGCAGGTGACAGACCGCGCCGCTGCTGATCGCCAGCGTCTGGATGAAGTGGCGGCACACTGGAAGGAGCGCCAGCAGTGGTGGAACCGTAGCTGGCCGAAGGGAATGCCGCCGCAGCCGAAGGGCGGGGCACTGGAAGTCGCCTCTGCGGACTACGCGATGGAATCGGCGCCGGTGGCGATGCTCGCCGCGCCGGCCCCTGCGGCACCGCCCGCCCCGGCCCCGATGGCCGCCGCCGAGCAGCGCATGGAAGCCAGCAGCGCGCGTGCACGTCGCTCGGCGCCTGTATCGAACAAGGCCCTGGATTCAATCACGGTCACGGGTGGCCGTGTCGCTGCGCCCGCTGCCGCCAACGAGGGCGAGCTCGGCATCCAGCTGGCGGCCTGGCAGCCAGACTCGGCCATCGCCCGGCGCCTGCGCCAGGGCCCGCCGTCGCAACTGTATGACCGCTACCTGGCCGAGCGCGATGCCCACGCCGACAGCAGCGCCTTCTTCCTTGATGTGGCCGACCTGCTGCTGGCGCAGGGTCAGCGCGACCTGGCGCTGCGTGTGTTGTCGAACCTGGCCGAGATGGACCTGGACAATCGCCACCTGCTGCGCGTGCTCGGCTATCGGCTGATGCAGGCCGATGCCCCCGCGCTGGCGGTGCCGGTGTTCGAGCAGGTGCTGGCGATGGGCCAGGAAGAACCGCAGAGCTTCCGCGATCTCGGCCTGGCACTGGCGGCGGCCGGCAAGCCGCAGCAGGCGCTGGCGCCGCTGTACCAGGTGGTGGTGCGGCCGTGGGACAGCCGCTTCGATGGCATCGCCCTGATCGCCTTGGATGAACTGACCAATCTGGTGGCCCGCAGCACGCCCCGGCTGGATACCACCAGCATCGACCCGCGCCTGCTGCAGGCAATGCCGCTGGACCTGCGCGTGGTGCTTTCCTGGGATGCCGACAACAGCGACATGGACCTGTGGGTGACCGACCCGAACGGCGAGCGCGCCTACTACGGCAACCGCCTGACCTACCAGGGCGGGCAGATGTCGCAGGACTTCACCGGCGGCTATGGTCCCGAGCAGTTCTCGCTGCGCAACGCCAAGCCGGGCAAGTACAAGGTGGAGGCGAACTACTTTGGCAGCCGCCAGCAACTGGTCACCGGCGCGACGACACTGATGCTGCGTCTGACCACCCATTGGGGCACGGCAAAGCAGAAGGATCAGATGGTGACGATGCGACTGAAGGACCGCGCCGAGACCGTGCTGGTGGGCGAGTTCGAGGTTAAATAGTCAACTGCCCCAAGTGGCCGTCCGAGGGTGGACCAAGGAAGACCCTCGTCGACGCCGCTCTGGGGCAAGGAGGCCCTGTGTGGGGTCGGCTGCAGCCTGGCCGGCTCCCCGCGCCAAGGCGGGTACCGCCTGCCTGAATGCAGCGCCGACACATCACGCTCGAGGCTCCCCGGCGCAGGCCCAGGCCCTCATTCCGGGCGCCCACGGCCTGCGGTATCATTACCAGTCATCTCTTGAATGCATAACCGCCGACATGATCGAACTGAATCCTGTCCGCCAGCGCATCACCGATCTGACCGATCGCGTGCTGTCGCTTCGGGGGTATCTTTGACTACGACGCCAAGAAAGAGCGTCTTGAAGAAGTAACGCGGGAGCTGGAAAGCCCCGACGTCTGGAACAACGCCGAGTACGCCCAGAACCTGGGCCGCGAACGTTCCAGCCTGGAAAAGACCGTGGGCGGCATCGCCTCGGTGCTCGATGGCCTGAACGATGCCACCGAGCTGCTGGAGCTGGCCGAGTCCGAGCAGGACGAGGACACCGCCCTGGCCGTGGTCGCCGACCTGGACAAGCACCAGGCCCACGTGGAGAAGCTGGAGTTCCAGCGCATGTTCTCCGGCGAGATGGACAATGCGGCGGCGTTCGTCGACATCCAGGCCGGTGCCGGCGGCACCGAAGCCCAGGACTGGGCCGAGATCCTGCTGCGCATGTACCTGCGCTGGTGCGAGTCACGCGGCTGGAAGACCGAACTGATGGAAGTGTCCGGTGGCGACGTCGCCGGTATCAAGTCGGCCACGCTGCGCGTGGAAGGCGACTATGCCTATGGCTGGCTGAAGACCGAGACCGGCGTGCACCGCCTGGTGCGCAAGTCGCCGTTCGACTCGGACAACCGCCGCCACACCAGCTTCACCTCGGTGTTCGTGTCGCCGGAAATCGACGACAACATCGACATCACCATCAACCCGGCCGACCTGCGTACCGACGTGTACCGTTCGTCCGGTGCCGGTGGCCAGCACGTGAACAAGACCGAGTCGGCGGTGCGCATCACCCACATCCCGACCAACATCGTCGTGGCCTGCCAGACCGGCCGCAGCCAGCACCAGAACCGCGACAACGCGATGAAGATGCTGGCCGCCAAGCTGTACGAGCTGGAGATCCAGAAGCGCAACGCCGAGAAGGACGCGGTGGAAGCCACCAAGTCCGACATCGGCTGGGGCAGCCAGATCCGCAACTACGTGCTCGACCAGAGCCGTATCAAGGACCTGCGTACCGGCATCGAGCGCTCGGATACGCAGAAGGTGCTCGACGGCGACCTGGACGAGTTCGTCGAGGCCAGCCTGAAGGCGGGCCTGGCCGTGGGCTCCAAGCGCGTCGATGCCTGATCGACGCGCCTGCGCGGATAGCATCGCCTTCCGCAACGGAGGGCCATGATGCGCAGCGAAAGTGAACGCAAGGAACTGGGCGGCTTCCTCAAGGCCTGCCGCGCCCGTGTCGACCCCGCCACGCTCGGCCTGCCGGCCGGGCGCCGGCGTACCCCGGGCCTGAAACGCGAGGAAGTCGCGCTGGCGATCGGGGTCAGTGTCAGCTGGTACACCTGGATCGAGCAGGGCCGTGAAGTGCGCGCCTCGCCCGAGGTGCTGGAGCGGCTGGCGCAGGTGCTGCGCATGAGCGACGACGAGCGCGCCTACGCGTTCGCGCTGTCCGGCTACGGCGTGCCGCTGGAATCACCGGACGAGAGCGTGACCGACGGCTTGCGCCAGCTGGTGGAGGCGATGCAGCCGATCCCGGCCTATGTGCGCAACACCCGCTTCGATATCCTGGCCTGGAACCCGGCCATCGCCGATCTGTTCGTGGACTACAGCCAGTTGGCGCCGCACGAGCGCAATACGCTGCGGCTGATGTTTCTGTACCCGCCGTACCGCACGCTGATCCTCAACTGGGAAGAAATGACCCGCGGCCTGCTGGCAGGCTTCCGTGCGGCGATGGCGCAGGCCCCGGACAAGGCCCCGTTCCTGGCGCTGGTGGAGGACATCGCCGCGCACAGCGAGGAGTTCCGCCAGTGGTGGCCGGAGCACGATGTGCGCCGGTTCGATGAGGGTGCGAAGAAGCTGAACCATCCCACGCGGGGGTTGCTGGACCTGCAGTACGTGGCGCTGGTGCCGGAGAGCCGGCACGATCTTTCCCTGGTGACTTACCTGCCGCGGAAGTAGGGGGTGTTCGGCAGGGCTTGCAGCCCTGCACCAGCAGAGGCCGAAGCGACAGCAACAGCAACAGCAAGAGCGGGCATTCCGTGGGATGGCGGGGCGGTGTCGGAGTGCGGGGACGCCGTAAACCCGTCCCTGGGGGCTTGGCAGCCGCTTGCTCGTGTGCGCTTTCCTGCGCACACGGC